>JBDTUO010000526.1:0-2417 GCA_040007675.1 Rubrivivax sp. | reverse complement strand
TGGTGCGGATGCGCCCGAAGGTCAGCCAGGCCTGCTGCACCAGCCAGTCGGGCTCGTGCAGCTTGATCGACGCCGTCAGCCCCGCGGCCGAGGCCACCAGCAGCCAGACGATGGCGCAGCAGAAGAAGAAGAACACCACCGGCGCGGTGGAGGCGTCGGCGCGCGCGCGGGCGCGCAATTCCTCGCTGTCGTGGTGGCCGGTGGCGCCACCCTGTGCGGCGTCGACCGTGCGCTGCAACGCACCGCGTTCGGCGCCGGTGGCGGCGGGCTCTTCGATGCGGCCGATCTCGCCCGGCGCGAAGATGACCTCGGCGCCCTTGCTGCTGCGGTCGAACAGGCCCGTGCGCTGCGACCAGATGAAGACGAGCAATGCGACGAAGGACAGCACGAAGGCCGACAGCAGGATGGCGACGGTATTCATGGCGGTCAGCGGTCGAGTTCAGCGCGTTTGTCGGTGACCTCGCGCCACGCGTCGGCGTCAGGCAAGGCCTTCTTGGTCTTCGTGATCGGCTTCCAGACCCGCGCCAGCTCGGCGTTCAGCGGCGTGAAGTCCTGTTGGTCGCTGGGCACGTCTTCTTCCGCATAGATGGCCGAGACCGGGCATTCGGGCACGCACACCGCGCAGTCGATGCAGTCATCGGGGTCGATGACGAGAAAGTTCGCACCTTCGCGGAAGGCATCGACCGGGCACACGTCGACACAGTCGGTGTACTTGCAGCGGATGCAGGCCTCGGTGACGACGAAGGTCATGGACGCGCCCGCGGTGGATCAGCCGCCGCAGGCTCCGCCGGAGCAGCAGGAGTCGCCTGCGGCCGCCCCCACAGGAACAGCGCTCTTGCCGATCCGCACCCGCCACGACGCGGGTCCGGTCTCGACGTAGCGCCAGTCGTACTGCCCGAACGCGCGGTCTTCGAACTGCAGCCGCAGCGGTTGCGGGTCGTGGTCATTCACGAGTTCCAGCACCTGACCGGGTTGCAGCGCGTCGAAGCGGGCAAAGATCAGGGCGTGGCGTTCGCGCGGTGCGATCGAGCGCAGGTCGATCGTGGTGGTCGGGGCAGCGAGGGTGGCAGTCATGGGAGATGTCCGTTCATAGCGGTCAGTGGAAAGAGGTCATGCCGACGGGCGCGCCCGAGGGCCATGGAGGGGGACGTCGTCGGGTCAACCGTCCTTGCCGTCGTGGCGCGTCCTGAGCAACCAGGGGGCATAGACGACGAGGTAGATGGCGAAGGCGGCACACCACGCGAGTGCGGCGCATACCAGGAGATGCGGCAGCCATTGCGGCATCGCCAGCGGACCCCACACACGCAATGCGGCGGCGACCATCACGAGCACGTAGGCCAGCACTTCGGCCTTCGACGCCTGGAGCGGCCGACCCGTGTGGCCGCGCGCCGTGCGCGTGATCATGCCGATGATCAGGCCGCCGGTTGCACCGACGGCCAGCGCGTGCACGCCGGCCGAAGCGCCGATGCGGCCGAGCTGCGCCAGCGCCAGCAAGGCGAAACCGACGGCGATCCAGGCGTAGGCCGCGTGCAGGATCCACAGGATCGGGCGCCTGCGCGTCTGTGCCGGCCGCCATTGCCACTGGCGGACGAGGTGCAGTGCAGCCGCCAGCGCAAACGCCGCACCGCTGACCGTCGCCCAGAACGCTCCCGCAGGCGCGAAGACCCAGAGCGCCAGCGCCAGCGCGGTGAACGACAGCGTCGTGCGTTCGAAGACAGGGCGCATCGCGAGCTTCAGACCGGGTATCGCACTCATCGTGAAGGCCGGGACGACACGCCCGGCCATGACGCACTCGATCATCACGATCAGTGCCAGCGCGGCGTGCAGCGCGGTCAGGGGCGCCATCGAAATGGTCTCGATCACCGCCAGGTGGAACGCGCCGTTGGCCACCGACAGCAGCACGAGGATGCCCGCCAGCGGCAGGTTCCGGCGGTTGCCGGCGCGCCACAGCACATCGACCAGCACGGCGGCCACCATGGGCAGCAGCACCAGGTCCAGCACGGCGTAGACCGGATAGGGGCCGGTCACGGCCGCCACGCGTGCGGCCACCCACAGCAAGGCCAGCGCTCCCAGGAATGCACCGCGCGGCGTGGCCAGGCCGGTCCAGGCCTTGCCGGCCGTCAGCAGGAAACCGACGATGACTGCGACCGCAAAGCCGAACAGCATCTCGTGCGCGTGCCACAACAGGGGCGACACGGCCAGATTCACGCTCAACTGCCCGAAGAAGAGTGCGATCCAGAGCGGCATCGCCAGCACGGCGAACAGCGCGGCACACAGGTAGAACGGACGGAATCCCAGGCGCAGCAACGGCCAACCCACCGGGGGAGGCACGGCGCTCGCCGCGGATGGCGCGGGTTGAATTGAAAGTGTGGACATCGCGCGTCGGGCATCACCGCGGCCGTCAGGCCGTCGTGAAG
>JBDTUO010000525.1:0-2424 GCA_040007675.1 Rubrivivax sp. | reverse complement strand
GCCGCCGAGCGACGCCAGCGGCAGCGCGAAGAAGATCATCGTCAGCATGCCGAGCTCGGTCAGCTCGACCGCGCCGGTGATGGAGCCGCTGAGGAACTTGCGGCTGACGACGTCGGCGAAGGTCAGCAGCATCATCGCGAACAACGCGATGGCGGCGACCGCGCCGAACAGCGTGGAGAGGCGCTTCATCGAAACAAGGCGGGCGGCGCGGGAATCGGGCGAGGCGGGCGGGAGGGCGGCGGGCAGCGCCGATGATGCGGCATCATCAAACGTGCCGAGCCCCCGCAGGGGCCCGGCATTCTCGGCGGCACGGTGGCCGGCCGCGCTGCGCGCGGGGCTACTGCAGCTTCGCGATCTCGGCGCGGAATTCCTTCAGCACCGCGCCCGCGTTCTTCAGGCCCTTGGCCTCGGCTTCCTTGATCCATTCGCCTTCGATGCCACTGGTCTTGGCCTTGAAGTCGGCGACGAACTTGGCGTCGGCCTGGGTGCTCTGGATGCCGTCGATCTGCTGCTGGGCACGGCTCTTGGTGTCCATGTCGTCCCAGTACTTGCCGAAGTGGCGGGCCGCCCATTCGCCGGAGAACTTGTCGATGATGGCTTGATCGGCCTTCGGGATCTTGGCCCAGGTGGCCGGGTTCATCACGAACGCGAAGCTGGTGTTGTACAGGCCGCCCGGAACCGAGGTGCGGTACTTGACCAGCTTGTCCAGCTTGAACGAGACGATCGATTCGTCCGGGAACCACACGCCGTCGACGACGCCCGAGGACATCAGCTCGTAGGACTGCGGCGCTGGTTTGAGCGTCATGTTGACCCCGAGGGCCTTGCCCACGTCGTTGACGACACCGCCGCCGACGCGGAACTTGATGCCGTCCATGTCAGCCAGCGTCTTGATCGGCCGCTGGTTGTTGAAGATGACCCCCGGCCCGTGGGTGAACATCGTGATCACCTTCAGGCCCTTGTGCTCGTTGAACTTGGCCAGGTACTTCTGGTGGATGCGCTCGTACGCGACGCTGGTGGCGATCGCCGAATCGCCGAGAAAGGGCATCTCGGCCATCTTGGTCAGCACGTAGCGGCCGGGGGTGTAGCCCTCGACGCTGTAGGACAGGTCGGCCAGGCCGTCGCGCACGGCATCGAAGGTGCCCGGCGGCGGTGCGGCAGGCTTGGGCAGGATGTTGCACTTGACGCGGTCCTGGGTGGCCTTGGCCACCTCGGTGCACCAGTCGGCCTGGGCGCGCGACAGCAGGTGCGACGGCGGCAGCCAGGACGACGCGGTGAGGGTGACCTCGGCTGCGGCGGGCAGCGCGGTGGCGCCCAGCAAGGTGGCGGAGAGGGTGGTGAGGACGGCGGTGACTCGTTTCATGGGCTGGCCTTGTGGCTTGACGATGCAACAGAAGCGCATCGTAGCCAGCCTGCGCCCCGCCCGGCGTCGACAATTACCCGGGGCGGGGCCGCCACAGGCGGGAGCCGAGCAGCACGGCCAGGATCGCCGCGTACACCGACGGCTCGCCGAACAGCTGCTTGCCGGCGCGCATCCAGAAGAAGTGCAGCAGCGCCAGCCCGGCGACGGCGTAGACCGCGCGGTGCAGCGCGCGCCAGCGGCGGCCGCCGAGCGCGCGCACCGCGCGGTCGAACGAGGTGGCGGCCAGCGGCAGCATCAGCAGCAGCGCCGCGCTGCCGACCAGGATGAACGGCCGCTTGCCGACGTCCTTCACGATCGCGCCCCAGTCCAGGCCCATGTCTAGCCAGGCGAAGCACAGGAAATGCACCACGCCGTAGAAGAACGTGAACAGCCCCAGCATGCGCCGCAGCCGAAGCAGAGCGCTCCAGCCGGTGAGCCGCCGCAGCGGCGTGACCGCCAGCGTCAGACACAGGAAGCGCAAGGTCCAGTCGCCGAAGCCGCGGATCAACGCCTCGGCCGGGTTCGCGCCCAGCGTGTCGGCGAACGCGCCGACGCCGAGCCGCAGCAGCGGCAGCAGGCACAGCCCGAACGCCACCGGCTTGCACGCCGGGTGCAGCAGCCAGCGGTTTGCGATCACCCGCCAGCCCGGCGACGCGGCTGCGCGGGCCGGGGAGGCGAGGCTGCGGTCCAGCACGGCGTCAGAAGTGCTTTTTCAGGTCCATGCCGGCGTACAGCGACGCCACCTGGCCTGCGTAGCCGTTGAACTTCAGCGTCGGCCGCTTCTTCGCGAACAGCCCGTCCTCGCCGATGCGCCGCTCGGTGGCCTGGCTCCAGCGCGGGTGATCGACCTCCGGGTTCACGTTCGAATAGAAACCGTATTCCTGCGGCGCGCTGACGTTCCAGCTGGTCGCCGGCAGCTGCTCGACGAAGCGGATCGCGACGAGCGACTTGCCCGACTTGAAGCCGTACTTCCACGGCACGACCAGCCGCAGCGGCGCGCCGTTCTGGTTCGGCAGCACCTCGCC
>JBDTUO010000524.1:0-2430 GCA_040007675.1 Rubrivivax sp. | reverse complement strand
ACCCGAACCTGAAGGACCACATGCCCGACGACGGCCTGCTGGTCGACTTCATCCCGCACATCGCGGTCACGCCCGAACTGCAGCGCAAGCTGCTGGTCGACAACCCGATGCGCCTTTACTGGCCGGAGCAAACATGAGCCCCCAGGCTTGTCGCTTCGCGCCTCCGCCACCCCCCGAGGGGGCTCTTGCTGCGGCCCGGCAAAGCCGGATCCGCGCAAGGGCCTGACCCACTCCAGGAGGCCACGATGTCTCTCGACAAACCCTACCTCGACGTGCCCGGCACGACGATCTTCGACGCCGAGCAGTCCCGCAAGGGCTACTGGCTGAACCAGTTCTGCATGAGCCTGATGAAGGCCGACCGCCGGGAGCGCTTCAAGGCCGGCGAACGCGCCTACCTCGACGAGTGGCCGATGACCGAAGCGCAGAAGCAGGCGGTGCTGGCGCGCGACCTGAACCGCTGCATCGCCGAAGGCGGCAACATCTACTTCCTGGCCAAGCTCGGCGCCACGCACGGCAAGAGCTTCCAGCAGATGGCCGGCAGCATGACCGGCATGACCGAGGCCGAGTACCGCGACATGATGATCGCCGGTGGCCGATCGCCCGAAGGCAACCGCCGCACCGGCGAGGACGGCAGCGCGCAGGCGCACCGCCAGCCGCAGGGCAGCGCGCCGAAGCCCGGCTTCTGAAGGAGCGCCCCCAGATGGCCCGCATCACCGCCTCCGTCTACACCAGCCACGTACCGGCAATCGGCGCCGCGCTCGACACGGGCAAGCGCGACGAACCTTACTGGCAGAAGGTCTTCAGCGGCTACGAGTTCTCGCAGACCTGGCTGCGCGAACACCGGCCCGACGTGATCTTCCTCGTCTTCAACGACCACGCGACGGCGTTCAGCCTCGAGATGATCCCGACCTTCGCGATCGGCACCGCGGCCGAGTACGCGGTCGCCGACGAGGGCTGGGGCCCGCGCCCGGTGCCGAAGGTCGTGGGGCATCCGGAGCTGGCCAGCCACATCGCGCAGAGCGTGATCCAGCAGGACTTCGACCTCACGATCGTCAACCGCATGGACGTCGACCACGGCCTGACGGTGCCGCTGTCGCTGATGTGCGGGCCGCTCGACCCGGTGAAGGACGCCTGGCCGTGCCCGGTGATTCCGTTCGCGGTCAACGTCGTGCAGTACCCGGTGCCGTCGGGCCGGCGCTGCTTCCAGCTCGGGCAGGCGATCCGGCGCGCGGTCGAGAGCTACGACCGGCCGCTGAAGGTGCAGATCTGGGGCACCGGTGGCATGAGCCACCAGCTGCAGGGCGCGCGCGCGGGGCTGATCAACGCCGAGTGGGACCAGCGCTTTCTCGACCGCCTGATCGCCGACCCGACCGGCCTGGCCGAGCTGCCGCACATCGATTACGTGCGCGAGGCGGGCAGCGAGGGCATCGAGCTGGTGATGTGGCTGATCGCGCGCGGCGCGATGGCCGATGTCGCCGGCGGTCCACCGCCGACGGTGGTGCACCGTTTCTATCATGTGCCGGCGTCGAACACGGCGGTAGGTCACCTGATCATGGAGAACGAATGACGATCAAGGTCGCGCTCGCCGGCGCCGGCGCCTTCGGCATCAAGCACCTGGACGGCATCCGCAACATCGACGGCGTCGAGGTGGTCTCGCTCGTCAGCCGCGAACTCGCCAAGACGCAGGAGGTCGCGGACAGGTACGGCATCCGGCACGTCAGCACCGAGCTCGCCGACAGCCTCGCGATCAAGGAAGTCGACGCCGTCATCCTGTGCACGCCGACGCAGATGCACGCGTCGCAGACGCTGGCCTGCCTGGACGCTGGCAAACACGTGCAGGTCGAGATCCCGCTGTGCGACGTGCTGGCCGACGGCGAGGCGATCGTGCAGCGCCAGCGCGAGACGGGCCTGGTCGCGATGTGCGGCCACACGCGCCGCTTCAACCCGAGCCACCAGTGGGTGCACAACAAGGTCGTGGCCGGCGAATTCACCCTCCAGCAGATGGACGTGCAGACCTACTTCTTCCGCCGCACGAACATGAACGCGCTGGGCCAGGCACGCAGCTGGACCGACCACCTGCTTTGGCACCACGCCGCGCACACGGTCGACCTGTTCGCCTACCAGGCCGGCAGCCCGATCGTGACGGCCCACGCGCTGCAGGGCCCGATCCACCCGACGCTGGGCATCGCGATGGACATGTCGATCCAGTTGAAAGCCGCCAACGGCGCGATCTGCACGCTGAGCCTGTCGTTCAACAACGAGGGCCCGCTCGGCACCTTCTTCCGCTACATCGGCGACACCGCCACCTACCTCGCGCGCTACGACGACCTGTTCGACGGCAAGGAGCAGAAGATCGATGTCTCGTCGGTCGACGTGTCGATGAACGGCATCGAGCTGCAGGACCGCGAGTTCTTCGCCGCGATCCGCGAG
>JBDTUO010000523.1:0-2435 GCA_040007675.1 Rubrivivax sp. | reverse complement strand
ACGTAGTCCTTCAACCCGGCCGCCTTGGCCACCCCGTACTTGGTGATGCGGAACAGCGTCTCGTCCGGGTGATGCCAGGTGTGCCCGCTGGCATCGTGCGGCGGCGCAGGCAAGCGGCCGTCGGCACCGCGGGTGCGCCATTCAGGCTGGCCTTCCAGAGCGGCGCCATGGCACGACGCGCAGCGCTCCCTGTAGACCGTCTCACCCAGCGCCAGCGTGGTCGCGTCACTTCAGGCTCAGGAACACGCCCTTAACGTTGATCGCGACGACCTCGTCCCACGCCTCCTCGGCATAGTGCTGCAACGGTACGAAGGGGGTGCCCTCGATGCCGGCGTTGTTGAACGCGTAGTCCAGACCGCCATACTCGGCGACGGCACTCGCCACCAGCGCCTGCACCTGCGCGGACTGCGTGACGTCGGTTTGCACGAACAGCGCCCGCCCGCCGGCGGTCGCGATCTGGCGCACCGTCTCGGCCGATTCCTCTTCGCGCCGGCTGGCCACTACGACACGCGCGCCCTGCGCGGCGAACGCCATCGCGGTTGCGCGGCCGATCCCCGAGCTTCCGCCGGTGACCAGCGCGACCTTCCCTTCGAACATGCCCGTAGCGCGCCCACCGATCATCGCATCAGCGCCGCCTGGAGCCTACGTCCGTGTGCCCAACTTCTGGCGACTACCTCCTTGCCACCTCAGGCGTGAGAAAGGCCAGGTGGATTGCCGGGAAGCTGCCCGTGGCCAGCGACTGGAACTGGCCCGGTCGAGCCAGAGAAGGGCTCAGACTCGTCGCCGGAAACCTGCCGGTCCCAGGTGCGCCGAGGCAAGAGTCTCGAGTCCGGCGGGAAGGACGCCTTGTGGCCGCCTGCCGACATCGACTCCTGCGGCCCTGAGCGCGATCCCGTGTCAGACGAAGGGCGGCGCGAGTCGCTCGGCAGCCAGCACCGCCAACGTCGCCGGCCGTTCCAGCATGCGCTGCGTGAACCCACCGAGCGCCGGCAGCGTGCGCGCCGGGCGCTGCATGCCGCGCGTCCAGCGGCAGAACATGAAGGCGTACGGATCCAGCGCGCTGAAGCGCTCGCCCATCAACCACGGGCCGCCCTCGGCCAGGCGCTTCTCCAGCTGATCGATCAATCCGGCGATCTTGGCCTCGGCCTGTGCCTTGACCTCGCCCGCGCCGGCGGCGTTGCCGGGCGCGACCATGCGGTCGCTGTAGAAGTAGTGCGCCATCATCGGCTGCACGCTGCTCGACAGCCAGATCAGCCACTTGCTGAACTCGGCGCGCGCGGGCGTGCCGGCCGGCGGCGCGAGGCCGGCGTCGGGGTGCCGCTCCACCAGGTACAGCACGATCGCCGCCGTTTCGTACAGCACCAGCGGGCCGTCCTGCAGCACCGGGATCAGCCCGTTCGGATTGAGTTTGAGGTAGTCCGGTGACTTCTGCGCCTGTTGCGTGCGGTCGACCAGCGCGAGCTCGAACGGCACGCCGAGTTCGCGCAGCAGCAGGTGCGGCGTCATGCTGGCGTTGCCCGGGAAATAGTGCAGCACGATCATGGTGACAATCTCCCCCTCACGACGAGCACGGGACGATACGCGATGAGCAGCCACGCCACCCGGCTGGAATGGAGCCGCGGCGACCAGGTCTTCACCGACCGCCGCTATCGGCGCGCCCACCGGCTGCGCTTCGACGGCGGCGTCGAGTTCGACGCCTCGTCGTCACCGCAGCTGGTGCCGACCCCGTACTCCGACGCCGCCGCCGTCGACCCGGAGGAGCTGTTCGTCGCCGCGCTGTCGAGCTGCCACCTGTTGTGGTTTCTCGACCTTGCGTGCCGCGCCGGCTGGTGCGTCGACAGCTATCGCGACGCCGCCGAAGGCGAACTGGCGAAGAACGCCGACGGGCAGCTCGTGATGACGCGCGTCACGCTGCGGCCGGCGGTGCGCTTCGGCGGCGAGCGCCAGCCCGATGCGGTCGAGATCGCGCGCCTGCACGAGGCGGCGCACGGTGCCTGTTTCATCGCCAACTCGGTGCGCACCGACGTGCGCTGCGAGCCGCAGCCGTGAACGCCGCCGACAGCGGTTTGCCGCTCAGGCGGCCGTGACCTGCCGCACCGCGCGCTCCCAGATCGCCATCCGCGCGGCCGCTTCGTCGCGCGACATTGCCGGCTCGAAGCGGCGCTCGGCCTGCCACAGCGCGGCGAGCGCGGCGCGGTCGGCGTAGACGCCGACGGCCAGGCCGGCCAGCATCGCGGCGCCGAGCGCGGTGGTCTCGACGCAGCGCGGACGCAGCACCGGCACGCCGAGCAGGTCGGCCTGGAACTGCATCAGCGCATCGTTGACCGAGGCGCCGCCGTCGACCCGCAGTTCGGCCAGCGGCGGCGCGCCCATCTCGGCCGCATCGGCCTGCATCGCCTGCAGCAGCGCGGCGCTCTGGAACGCGATGCTCTCGA
>JBDTUO010000522.1:0-2438 GCA_040007675.1 Rubrivivax sp. | reverse complement strand
GTGTGGGTCGAGGTCAAGCAGCACTTCCGGCCGGAATTCCTGAACCGGATCGACGAGACGGTGGTCTTCCACGCACTGGACCAGAAGCACATCGAGAGCATCGCGGCCATTCAGCTGAAGCTGCTCGCGCAGCGGCTCGACAAGCTGGAGATGAAGCTGGAGGTGTCGCCGGCGGCGCTGGCCGAGCTCGCGAAGGTCGGCTTCGACCCGGTCTTCGGCGCGCGGCCGCTGAAGCGGGCGATCCAGCAGCGCATAGAGAACCCGGTCAGCAAGCTGATCCTGCAGGGTCGCTTCGGCCCGAAGGACGTGATTCCGGTCGACGTCGAGGACGGCGCGTTCGTCTTCGAGCGCGTGGTGCACTGACGCTGGCGCCGGCGGCGGCGCAGTTGCCGGCGCATCCTCGGCCGTCGGTGGCGCCGGATCAGCTGGGTTCGAGCGGCGCGCGCGGCGCGTCCTGGGCCTTCGCCGCCGTCGGCACGGTGGCGTCGACCCGCGCGAGTTGCTGGCGCGCGAGCGCCGCCGTCGCGACCGCGGCGTCGAGCACCGCGAACAGCATGGGCGCACCCGCGCCCGGCAGTGCGTGCAGCAGCAGCACCCGGCCACCGGTCAGCAGCGTGGCGTCGATCGCCGTGGCGTCGTGCTTGCTGCCCAGAGGCTCGTGAAGCGATTGCCCCGCGGCCTCCAGCGCGCATTGCAGCATCAGGCCCTGGGTTGCCAGCATCGGCGCGCTAGCGTCGGGGCCCGCGTGCGCCATCGACTCGCCGGTCTCGGCGCCGAAGACACAGGCGGCTTCGAAGCCGCGCAGCGTGGCGCGGCAGGCGTCGAGGTAGGCGGCCCAGTGCGGGTCGCCGGTCGCTGCGGGCGCAGGGGGTGGCGCGACGGGGGCCGCGACTGCGGGTGCGGGTGTCGAGCCGGCCCCGGTCGGCGGTGCCTCGGCGTCGCGCGGGCTGCCGAGTGCGTTCCATGCCGTGATGACCTGCGACCAAGCGTCGTTCGGCCTGGCGGCGGTTGGTGTCAGGCGCGCGCGCACGACGCTGCTGCTGCTGCCGGCCAGGCCGGGGGCCTGCGCCGGCAGATCGCCGGGTGCGCCGAGCGGCACCAGCAACAGGTCGCGGTTGAGCCACGGCCCCTGGGCGATCGCGTCGCGCACCGGCTGCAGCGAGTGGCCGAGCACGTGCGCCGGCATCTCGCCGACCAGCATCACGCCCAGGCGGCTGCAGGCCAGCAGCAGAATCGCGAGTTGCTGGCGGCCGCGCGAGTCGGCCTCGACGTCGGTGCTGTAGACGCGCACCCGCTCGCCGCCAGCGCCCGGCACCTCGACGAAATGGATCGTGGCCAGCGGGACGCCCTGGCCCTGGCGCCGGATCGCCAGGCGCTGCACCTTGCGCTGCAACGCCGCCGCGACGGCGCCGAGCAGGCGCATCGAGGTCTTGGTGCCGACGTCGTGCAGCGCGATGTAGTCGCGCCGGCGCTGCAACATCAGTGGCAGCAGCGCCGCGGCCGGCTCGCCGTCGACGAAGAGCTCGAGTTCATCGTCGCCGACGCGCTGGCCGATGTCGGCCCGCGGCACCCCGAGGTACTCCGCGCGGCTGGCGACCAGCATCGTCGCCGCTGGCTCGAGCGCCCCGGCGCGCGTGGTGGCGGGCTCACTCCTAGAATCATCGATCACGATCAGATCCTCGGGGGCAGGTGACTTTGGCCGCAGCAGCAGATGCAAGGGGTGTCGACGGGAGCGCCCCGGCCCCCGTGGTGGTCGTCGGCGCGGGACTCGCCGGCCTGACGGTGGCGTTGCACGTCGCCGATCAGCGGCCGGTGATCGTGCTGGCCAAACGCCGCCTCGACGAAGGCGCCACCGCCTGGGCCCAGGGAGGCATTGTCGGCGTGCTGGGCGGCGACGACAGTGTCGAATCGCACGTCGCCGATACCCGCGAGGCCGGCGCCGGCCTGGTCGACGAGGACACCGCACGCTACGTCGCCGAGCACAGCGCGCAGGCCGTCGAATGGCTGCTCGAGTGCGGCGTGCCGTTTTCGTCCGACCCGGCGGGTCCGCTCGGGCTGCACCTGACGCGCGAAGGCGGGCACGCAGTTCGGCGCATCGCGCACGCAGCCGACGCGACCGGACGCGCCATCCTCGAGACCTTGCTGGCGCGCGCGAAGTTGCACCCGAACATCGTGCTGCGCGAGCGCTGCATGGCGGTCGACCTGATCACCACGCGCCTGCTGCGGCGCGACGAGCCGGCGCGCTGCTACGGCGTCTATGCGCTCGACATCGGCAGCGGGCGCGTCGAGACGCTGGCGGCGTCCGCGGTCGTGCTGGCCACTGGCGGTGTCGGCAAGGTCTACCGCTACACCAGCAACCCCGACACCGCGACCGGCGACGGCATCGCGATGGCCTGGCGCGCAGGCTGCCGCGTGGGCAACATGGAATTCATCCAGTT
>JBDTUO010000521.1:0-2447 GCA_040007675.1 Rubrivivax sp. | reverse complement strand
TCAGTACGCGCGGCCCTTGCGGTACTGCGCGTGGGCGCGGCGGGCGAGCGGCGACGCGGCCGCGAGTGCGGCGAGCGATGCGCCCGCGTGGGCATGGGCGATCGCCAGGCCGAGCGCGTCGGCCGCGTCCGGGCCCGGCAGCCCCGGCAGCGCCAGCAGCCGGCGCACCATCTCCTGCACCTGCGGCTTGGTCGCCAGGGCCTGGCCGACGACCGACTTCTTCACCTGCAGCGCGGTGTACTCAGCCACCGGCAGCCCGCCGGACACCAGCGCCGCGACCGCCGCGCCGCGCGCCTGGCCGAGCAGCAGCGTGCTCTGCGGGTTGACGTTGACGAACACGATCTCGGCCGAGGCGCAGGTCGGCGCGTACAGCGCGACCACCTCGCGCACGCCGTCGAAGATCAGCTTCAGGCGCGCCGGCAGGTCGCCGCGCGGCGCCTCCAGCGTGCTGATGACGCCGCTGGCGACGTACGCGAGCCGCGGCCCGGACACGTCGACGACGCCGAAGCCGGTGCGCTGCAAGCCGGGGTCGATGCCGAGGATGCGCATGCCTGCAGTGTGCCGCGCCGTGTTCATGCGAGGTCGAAGTACCAGCGCAGCGCGTGGAAGAACACCGGCGCCGCGAAGCACAGCGGCGAAACGCGGTCGAGCAGCCCCACCGCCCCGGTCACCGAAGGCCGGTTGCCCCAGTGGCGCACACCGGCATCCTTCTTCAGCGCCTTCATCACGAGTTCGCCGAGCGTGCCGGCGCCGCCCGCGACGAGTCCGAGCAGGACCGCCTGCGCCGGCTCGAAGGGCGTGCTCCAGGTCAGCAGCGCGCCCGCAGCGCCGGCGGCCAGCGCGCCGAGCGCCCAGGCGCGCCACGAGAACGAGCGGTCGATGCGTCGCACCGCCGGCCGTCGCCGCAGGGACCGGCTCGCCGCCTCCTGGACCAGTTGCGCGGCCGAGGTGACGACGACGAGGAAGAAGACGAGGAAGGCGCCACGCCCGGACTGGCCTGCGGGCGCGAGCAGCAGCAGCGCCGGCGCATGGCTCAGCCCGTAGACACAGACCATCACGCCCCACTGGATCTTGGCGTTGCGCTCGAGGAAGCGCTGCGGATCTCCCGCCAGCGCGGCGACGACCGGCAGCGCGAAGAACGCGTACACCGGAATGAACACCGTGAAGAGGTCGAAGCGGCGCGTGCCGACGATCAGGTACTGCAGCGGCAGGACGACGAAAAACGCGAGGATGAGCCCGCGGTGGTCGCCGCGCCGCGTGTACACCAACGTGATGAACTCGCGCAGCGCGAGAAAGGAGAGGGCGCCGAAGAGCAGCGTCGCGCCAAGCGCGCCCGACACCCACGCGAGCCAGAACACGGCCGCGCCGATCCAGACCGCGCGCAGCTCGCGCTGCAGAGTGTCGAGGAGCAGCGCGTCGCCGTCGTCGACGCTGCGCGACTCGCGCCGCAAGGACCACAGCACGAGGGCCGCAGTCGCACACACCAGCGCGCCGAGCAGGCCGACGAACAGCAGGCCGACCTGCTGGTCGACGGTCAGGCCGCGCAGCGCGTCCATGCGGGCGGGGTCCGCGGGCGCCGACGGTCAGGCCGGCAGCGGCGCGGTGCCGGCCGGCCGCAACGCCAGCACCGCCCGCCGCGCGCGCGCGAGGAAGCCATCCTTGTCCTCGTCGGTCAGCAGCTGCATCGGCACGCCGAAAGTCGCCGTGCACAGGATCGGAACCGGCACCACCTCGCCCTTGGGCATCACGCGCTGCACGTTGTCGATCCAGACCGGTACCAGCGGCACCTGCGGAAACTGAAGCGCGAGGTGGTACAGCCCGCTCCTGAACGGGCCGGGGTCGACCGCGTGTCCGCGAGTGCCCTCGGGGAAGATGACCAGCGAATCGCCGCCGTGCAGCGCCTGCAGCAGGGGTTCGAGCGGGTCGGGCGCGTCTTCCCCGGCAGCCCGGCGGCGCTCGACGTAGACGGCATGGAACACCTCGCGCGTGATCCAGTGCCGCAAGCGGTGGGTGGTCCAGTAGTCGCGGGCGGCGATCGGCCGCGTCGTCGCGCGCAGGTCCTGGGGCAGTGCGGCCCAGATCAGCACCCAGTCGAGGTGGCTCTGGTGGTTGGCGAAGTAGATGCGCTGCTCGGCCTTCGGCGGGCACCCCAGCCAGTGGCCCTGAGCGCCTGTCACGAGGCGGGCGATGAAGGTCAGCAGCCCTCCCATCAGCTTCGCGGCGATCGGCATGCGGCGATGCTACCCGCCGCCCGGCGTCGATGGCCGGCGCCGCCGCTCAGTGGCGGAAATGGCGCGCGCCGGTGAAGACCATCGCCAGCCCACGCTCGTCGGCGGCGGCGATGACCTCCTCGTCGCGCATCGAGCCGCCGGGCTGGATCACGCAGGTCGCGCCCGCCTCGGCGACGACGTCGAGGCCGTCGCGGAACGGGAAGAACGCATCGCTCG
>JBDTUO010000520.1:0-2456 GCA_040007675.1 Rubrivivax sp. | reverse complement strand
GCAGCAGGGCCGATACCGGCGTGGGCGCCACCATCGCCGCCGGCAGCCAGCGGTGAAACGGCATCAGTGCGGCCTTGCCGATGCCGAACATGCACAGCGCCAGCAGCGCCGCGAGGCCGGTGTGCCCGAGCTGCCCGGCGAGGATGCCGCCGGCAGTGAAGTCGGTCGTGCCCGTCAGGTGCCAGATGAAGATCAGCGCCGGCAGCAGGAACACCACCGAGGTCCCCATCAGCAGGCCGAGGTACACGCGGCCGCCGTCACGCGCCTTGTCGGTGCCGTGGTGCGTGACCAGCGGGTAGGTCACCAGGGTCAGCAGCTCGTAGAAGATGAACAGCGTGAACAGGTTGCCGGCGAAGGCGATGCCCATCGTGGCGGCGAGCGCAGCGGCGAAGCAGACGTAGAAGCGCGTCTGGTGCGCCTCGCCGTTGGCCCGCATGTAGCCGATCGAATAGAGCGAATTGACGATCCACAGGCCCGAGGCGACGAGCGAGAACAGCATGCCCAGCGGCTCCACCTCGAACGCCAGATCCAGGCCTGGCAGCACGCTGAACAGGGTCACCGCCGGCCGCCCGCCCGCGGTGACGCCGGGCAGCAGCGACAGCACACAGGCCAGCAGCGCGACCGCGGTGACCAGCGTCACCGCTTCGCGCAGGTTCGGCCGGCGGCGCGCGAGCGCGATGCCGAGCGCGCCCAGCACCGGCACCGCGAGTGCCGCCAGGATGGCCTGCTCGGGGGCCGGCATCAGTGTCGCGCCCCTATCAGCTGTGCCGCGGCACTGGCGGCCGAACCGATGGTGAACGAGGTGTCCAGGCCGAAGTAGACGGTCGCGGCCACCAGCAGGAACGCGGGCACCCGCATCGACCAGGGCAAGGGCACTGCCGCGGCGAGGTCCTTGCGTGGCTCGCGCAGGTAGGCCACTTCGACGAAGCGCCAGACATAGACGACGGCCAGCAGCGACGACAGCAGGATCAGCAGCACCAGCCACCACTGCCCCTTCTCGAGGGCGGCAAGAATCAGGTACCACTTGCTGACGAAGCCCGCGGTGCCGGGCACGCCGATCAGCGACAGCCCGCACAGCACCAGACCGAAGCTCGTCAGCGGCATGTGGCGGCCCATGCCCTGCACGCGGGCCAGGCTGACGCCACCCATGGTCGCCGCCGCCATGCCCAGCAGCATGAAGGTCGCGCCCTTGGTGATGCCATGGTTGAAGAGGTGCACGATGGTGGCCGTCAGTCCGGTGACCGAGTCGAAGGACAGGCCCAGCACGATGTAGCCGATCTGCGCCACGCTCGAGTACGCGAACATGCGCTTGAGGTCGGTCTGGAAGATGGCCACCGTCGACGCGACGAACATGCCCGCCAGGGCCAGCAGCAGCATCATCTGCGGCATCGGCAGCTGCACGAACACCTGGGCCTGGCCGAAGACCGAGAAGTAGAAGCGCAGCAGCACGTAGACCGCGACCTTGGTGGCGGTGGCGGCGACGAACGCTGAAACCGCCGACGGCGCATAGGCGTACGCGTTCGGCAGCCACTGGTGCAGCGGGAACAGCGCCAGCTTCAGCGAGATGCCGACCGTCAGGAAGGCCAGTGCCGCCAGCACCGGCCGCGTGCCGCGGACGCCCGCGAGGCGCGCGCCCATGTCGGCCAGGTTCAGCGTGCCCGTCATCAGGTACAGCAGCCCGATGCCGATGACGATGAAGGTGGCACCTATCGTGCCCATCACCAGGTACTGGTACGACGCGACGAGCGCGCGCCGGTCGCGCCCGAGCGCGATCAGCACATAGGTCGACAGCGCCGAGATCTCGAGGAAGACGAAGACGTTGAAGGCGTCGCCGGTGATCGTGATGCCCAGCAGGCCGGCCAGGCAGAGCGCGAACATCGTGTAGAAGAGATAGTGCTGCTGCGGCGCGACCTCGGCCGCGATGCTGGCGCGGCTGTAGGGCAGCACCACGGCCGCCACCCCCGACACGAGGACGAGCACGAAGGACGTCAGCCCGTCGACCCGGTACTCGATGCCCCAGGGCGGCGGCCAGCTGCCGATGGCATACGAGATCGTGCCGCCATGGCGGACCTGCAGCCACAGCCGGACGGCGATCGCGAACGCGGCCCAGCTGGCGGCCAGCACGACACCGAAGGCCAGGCTGCGGCGGCGCAGCAGGACCGAGACTGCGGCGGCGATGAGCGGCACGACGACCTGCAGCGCAGGCAGCTGCTGGTCCAGGCTCATGCCTGCCCCGGCGCCGGGCGTTCCGCCGTCGCGTCCAGGGCCAGGATCTCGTCCTCCTCGATGGTGTCGTAGGCCTCGCGGATGCGCACCACCAGCGCCAGCCCGAGCGCCACCGTCGCCACGCCGACCACGATGGCGGTCAGGATCAGCACGTGGGGCAGCGGGTTGGAGTAGACGGTGAAGGCCTCGTTGAGGATCGGCGCCGTGCCGCCCACCAGCTTGCCCGGCGC
>JBDTUO010000519.1:0-2458 GCA_040007675.1 Rubrivivax sp. | reverse complement strand
CACCCGCACATCGCAAGGCTGGTCGACGCCGGGCTGACCGACGATGCCCAGCCTTACCTGGTGCTCGAGCACGTGGCCGGCGAGCGCATCGACCGCTGGTGCGACGCGCGGCGGCTCGACCTGCGTGCCCGCATCGCGCTCTTCGCCCAGGTGCTGCAGGCGGTGCAGCACGCGCACACACAACTGGTGGTGCACCGCGACCTGAAGCCGGCCAACGTGATGGTCGACGCCGAGGGCGCGGTCAAGCTGCTCGACTTCGGCATCGCCAAGCTGATCGACGACGACGGTGCCGAGGCGACCGAGCTGACGCGGGACGCCGGACGTGTGATGACGCCGCTGTACGCCGCCCCGGAGCAGGCGCAGGGCGGCACGATCACGACGGCCACCGACGTCTTCGCACTGGGGCTGCTGCTGTACCTGCTGCTCACCGGCCAGCACCCGCGTGTGGATGCGCAGGGCCGGCCTGCGACCGGCGATGCGCCGTTGCCGCCGGCCAGCGCCGTCGTCACGGGCGCGGCTCGACGCCGACCGGAAGAGCTGCAGGCGGCCGCGGCCGCCCGTGGCAGCACGCCCACGCGGCTGGCGAATGCCCTGGCCGGCGACCTGGACAACATTCTCGTCAAGTCATTGCGTGCCGAGCCGGCCGAGCGCTATGCCACCGTGGCGGCGTTCGCCGACGACCTGCAGCGCCACCTCGACGGCCGCACCGTGAGCGCCCGGCCCGACTCATGGGCTTATCGCGCCAGCCGTTTCGTCGGGCGCCACACGCTCGGCGTCGGGCTGTCGACCGCCGCGCTCGTGGCGATCGTCGTGACGGCCGGGGTGGCCGAGCAGCAACGCCGCGGGGCCGAGCGCGAGCGCGACCATGCCACCCGCCAAAGCGAGAACGCCGAGGCGATCGTCATGTTCCTCGGCGAGCAGCTCGGTCAGGTCGACGATGCTGGCCGCAAGGCCGATCCCGGCCAGCGGGTGGACCTCGCGCAGCGCCGCGCCGAGCAGCTCTTCCACGATGTGCCCGAAGTGCTGGTCCCACTCTACGGGCGCTTCCATGGCACGAACGCGGCGCTGAATCGCATCGACGTCGCGGACCGGATCGTCGCCGCCATCGACGGTGCCGCCAAGCAGAGTGTGGACCCCCTTGTGCAGGCGGAAGTCTGGTGCGGCCCGCACCTCGACGACCTGGGTGACGCCGAAGCGATCGAGCGCATCGACCGCGGCCTGGCCCTGCTGCCCGCGGGCTCGGGCACGCAGGCCACCAGGTCGAGGTGTCTGTTCCATCGCTCGTCCCACCTGAAGGGCCTGGCGCGGTTTGAGGATGCGTTGCGCGACCTCGATGCCGCCCAGGCGGCGTACCCGGTGGCCCTGCGCCGCACGGCGACGCTGAGCTACCTGAGAGCGCGCGTCGGTCTGCTCAACGAGCTGGGGCGGGTTTTCGCGGCCGAACAGGCGCAGGGTGAGCTGATCGGGCAGATGCAGGCCGCCGGCCGCGGCAACTCGGTGCAGAGCGCGAGCGACCTGCATTGGCTTTGCGTGCTTCGGTGGCGCATGGGCCGCCCGCGCGAGGGCCTGCAGTCGTGCGACGAGGCGCGCAGCCTCGCCGAGCGCAGCGGCAACAGTGCGTTACTGCCGGTCGTGGACGTGTTCCGCGCCCGCATGCTGCAGGACCTGGACCAGCCGCTGGCCGCGCGGCAACTGCTCGAGGCCGCCCTCGTGCGCGATGGCCGCGTGACGTTGCCGTTTCCGCGCGGTGTTGACTTCACCGCCCGCCTGTATCAATCGCGCGGCGACAACGCCGAAGCGGTGGCCGTGCTCGAGCGCGATCTGCAGCAGCACGGCAGCGCGCAGCACACCTCGCGCGACACCATCAATCGGCTGGAGCTTGCGGCCCAGCACCTGGAGAGCGGGGACGGCGTGCGGGCGCTGGCGGTGCTGGCGCCGCTGGACGCGGGCTTCGCCGAGAGCACCTTCCGCTGGGAACGTGACTGGCTGCGCGCGCGGGCCTACGACGCCGCCGGCCAGCCGGCGCAGGCCGAGGCCGCCGCCCGTGCGGCGCTGGTCGACGCCGGGCGCCGCGGACCGCCGGACGGGCTTTCGACCTTGCACGGTCAGGCCCATCTCGAGCTGGCACGTGCCCTGACTGCGCTGGGTCGAGCCCAGGAATCGCAAACGGCAGCCCAGCGTGCGGTGGCGGAACTCGCCGCTTCCTTGGGCGCGGAGCACAGCGCCACGCGTGCGGCGGAGGCGCTCGCGCGCCAGTAGCCGGAATGAGACTCAGCAAGGCCAAGGCGACACCGACGGCGCGATCCGACCAGCACTGAAGCGCCACTTGTCTGGGCAGGCGAACAGGGGGCGCCGCAGCGCCCCGGTCTCAGGATGCCGGGCCCGTCAGTCCGCCTGCTTCCTCAGGAACGCCGGGATCTCGATCTCGTCCATGCCGTTGCTCGCCAGCGCGTCGACC
>JBDTUO010000518.1:0-2467 GCA_040007675.1 Rubrivivax sp. | reverse complement strand
TCTCGGCCGTCGTCAGCGGGATCGGCGGCGGGTTGATCCAGACGTCGCGCGCGGTCGCACCGACACCATGCCGCTGCACGAGCGCACGCGCGTTGCCAGGGTTGGTCTCCAGATGCAGCACGCGGCTGGCGTGGGCGTACAGCACCGGGTCGCTCTTGACCTGGTCGTAGGCCGGCAGCCGGATCACGGTCCGGGCGCGCTCGGGCATGACGACGCGGCGGCTCGCCGGCATCGCAACGATCGCGGGCATCGCAGGCACCGCAGGTGTCGCGGGCGTGCCGTCTTCCTTCGCGCAGGTCTGCCCCTGTGCCAGTGCCTGCTCGCTCGTCGTCTGGTACGGATTGATGTGCTCGTCCACGCGGCCGGGTCGGTCGACATCGGTGGAGTCGATCTCCGAGAACCCCTCGGGCGCCTGGCGAACGATGAACGCGGTGCCGCGCACGTCGGTGATCGACGCCACCGGCTCGCGCCGCGCGAGGCGATGGGCGATCTCGACGATTGCGCGTTCGGCGTTGCCGTACAGCAGCAGGTCGGCCTTGGCGTCGACCAGGATCGAGCGCCGCACCTTGTCCTGCCAGTAGTCGTAGTGCGCGATCCGGCGCAGGCTCGCCTCGATGCCGCCGAGCACGATAGGCACTTCCGGAAAGGCCTCGCGGCAGCGCTGTGCATAGACCAGGCTCGCGCGGTCTGGCCGTTTGCCGCCAACGTCACCGGGCGTATAGGCATCGTCGCTGCGGATCTTCCGGTCGGCCGTGTACCGGTTGATCATCGAATCCATGTTCCCGCCGGTGACGCCGAAGAACAGCGCCGGCGCGCCGAGCCCGCGGAACGGGTCGGCCGACTGCCAGTCGGGCTGGGCGATGATGCCGACCCGAAAGCCCTGCGCCTCCAGCGTGCGCCCGATCACCGCCATGCCGAAGCTCGGGTGGTCGACGTAGGCGTCGCCGGTGACGACGATGACGTCGCAGCGGTCCCAGCCGAGCAGGTCCATCTCGGCGCGGCTCATCGGCAGGAACGGCGCCGGGCCGAAACGGTGCGCCCAGAACGGCTTGTAGGCCGTCAATGCGCGCGCGGGCGCCGGGGAAAACGTCGTCGGGGACATGCGCGATTGTCGCTGCTGCGCCACGATCGCACAGCCCGGCGGCCCCAAGACCGGACGCAGGACCGGACGTAAGACCGGAACGATCCAGCCGACTCAAGGTCCATCATGCCTTCCACTCCACCACCCGCCATGACCATGACCCGACGTCACCTGTTGTCTCTCCTGCCCGCGCTGGGCATCGTCGGCGAGGCCACCGGCGCTGCGCCCGCGCCCGGAAAACTGACGCTGAGCGACGCCGAATGGCGCCAGCGCCTGTCGCCCGAGGCCTATGCCGTGCTGCGCCACGAAGGGACCGAACGTGCCGGCTCCAGCCCGCTGAACCAGGAAAAGCGCGCCGGCACCTTTCATTGCGCCGGCTGCGACCTGGCGCTGTTCTCGCATCAGATGAAGTTCGAGAGCGGCACCGGCTGGCCGAGCTTCTTCACTTCGCTGCCCGGCGCTTTCGAGACCAAGCGCGACTTCGGCATGATCCTGCCGCGCACCGAATACCACTGCGCCCGCTGCGGCGGCCACCACGGGCATGTGTTCAAGGACGGCCCGAAGCCGACCGGCCAGCGCTGGTGCAACAACGGTCTGGCGCTCAAATTCGTGCCGGAGGTGGCATGAGGATCCCGCTGCGGGTGCCTGCCGTGGCGCTGGCCGGGCTGGCGCTGATGGCCACGCTGGCCGGCGCCCCGCCGCCGTCCGCCGCGGCCGGATCGTCCGCCGCGACGCCAGCGGGCAGCGCCAAGGCAACCTTCGCCGGCGGCTGCTTCTGGTGTGTGGAAGCCGACTTCGACAAGGTGCCGGGCGTGGTCTCGACGACCTCGGGGTACATCGGCGGCACGCTGCCCAACCCGAGCTACGAGCAGGTCTCCTCCAAGTCCACCGGCCATGCCGAGGCGGTCGAGATCGTCTATGACCCGGGCAAGGTCAGCTACGCGCAGCTGCTGGACCATTTCTGGCATTCGATCGACCCGACCACGGTGGACCGCCAGTTCTGCGACCGCGGCTCGCCGTACCGGACGGTGATCTTCACGCACGGCGAGGCGCAACGGGTTGCGGCGCAGGCCTCGCTGACGGCGCTGCAGAAGGACAAACCCTTCAAGGAGCCGATCGTCACGAAGATCGAGGCGGCCGGCGCCTTCTATCCGGCCGAGGGCTACCATCAGGATTACTACCTGAAGAACCCGATCCGCTACAAGTACTACCGCACGTCGTGCGGCCGGGACGCCCGTCTCAAATCCCTCTGGGGTGGCGACGCAAAGGGTTGACGGCCAACGGTTGACGCCGTGCAGGAAGGCACTCGACAACCGAGCGAGCCACGGGCGGCGGGCACCCTCCCACTCCATGTCCCCCGGGCCGGGCTGCGCCCGACCCTCCTCC
>JBDTUO010000517.1:0-2480 GCA_040007675.1 Rubrivivax sp. | reverse complement strand
GTGCGGCCGCCCTTGACGACCTTGGTCACGCGGTTGACCGCGATCATCTTTTCCTTCAGACCGTCGTCGTTCTGTTCGGTCTGGGCGCGGGGGGTGAACTTTGCCATGTGATTGATTCCTTCGCGTCGACGCTCAGAACTGCAGACCGGCCTCGCGGGCCGCGTCGGCGAGCGCCTTCACGCGCCCGTGGTAAGCAAAGCCGGAGCGGTCGAAGGCCACGCGCTCGACGCCCGCGGCTTTCGCCTTCTCGGCGATGAGTTTGCCGACCATCGATGCTGCGGCAACGTTGCCGCCTGTGGACCCTTGTTCGCGCGACGCCTTCTCGGCGGTGGACGCACTCGCGAGCACACGGCTGCCATCGTCGGACACGACGCTGGCGTAGATGTGCAGGTTCGAGCGGTACACCATCAACCGGGCCACGCCCTGTTTGGCGATGCGTGCGCGCGTCTGACGCGAGCGACGCAGGCGCTGTTCCTTCTTGTTCAGCATGCTGCGGCTCCCTTACTTCTTCTTCGTTTCCTTGAGGACCACACGCTCGTTGGCGTAGCGGATCCCCTTGCCCTTGTACGGCTCCGGCGGACGGATGGCGCGCACTTCGGCGGCGATCTGGCCGACGGCCTGGCGGTCGGCGCCCTTGATCAGGATCTCGGTCTGCGTCGGCGTCTCGACCTTGATGCCGGTCGGCATCTCCTTGATCACCGGGTGAGAAAAACCCACCTGCAGGTTCAATTTCTGGCCTTGCGCCTGCGCACGGAACCCGACGCCGACCAGGTTCAGCTTGCGCTCGAAATCCTTGCTGACGCCACCCATCATGTTGGCCAGCAACGCGCGCATCGTGCCGCTCATCGCATTGGCTTCGACGCTGTCGTTGGCCGGCTCGACCTTGATCACGCCAGCATCCTGGCTCAGCTTGACCAGGCCGTGCAGCGGACGCGCCAGCGTGCCATTGGCACCCTTGACGGTGATCTGCTCGCCGGAGATCGTGACGTCCACGCCCTTCGGCACGGTGATCGGCATCTTTCCTACGCGGGACATTTCGGGTTCCTTCCTCAGGCGACGTAGCAGAGGACTTCGCCACCGACGCCGGTCTGGCGCGCCTTGCGGTCGGTCATCACGCCCTTGGGCGTCGTCACGATGGCCACGCCCAGGCCGTTCATGACCTGCGGAATGCCGTTGCGACCCTTGTACACGCGCAGGCCCGGGCGGCTCACGCGCTCGATGCGCTCGATCACCGGACGGCCCGCGTAGTACTTCAGCGAGATGTCGAGTTCGTTCTTGCCGGACTCGGTGCGCACTGCAAAGTCGTCGATGTAACCCTCGTCCTTGAGGACCTGGGCGATGGCGACTTTCAGCTTCGACGACGGCATCGTGACCACGGACTTCTCGACGCTTTGGGCGTTCCGGATGCGGGTCAGCATGTCGGCGATGGGATCACTCATGCTCATGGATGTTCTCCTGATGCAGCTCGCGCCGATGTCACCAGCTGGCTTTGACGATGCCGGGAATGTCGCCCTTGAAGGCGAGTTCGCGGATCTTGTTGCGGCCTAGCCCGAACATGCGGAACGTGCCACGGCCACGGCCGGTCAGCGCGCAACGGCTGCGCAGGCGGGTCGGGTTGGCGTTGCGCGGGAGCTTCTGCAGCTCGAGTCGGGCGAGGTAGCGCTCTTCGTCCGAGCGCTGTGCGTCGTCGGTGATCGACTTCAGCTCGGCGTACTTCTTCGCGTATTGCGCGACCAGCTTTTCCCGCTTCTCTTCACGCTGCTTGATTGACTTCTTCGCCACGGGGTACCTCAGTTCTTGAACGGGAAGCGGAAGGCGGCGAGCAGCGCCTTGCACTCGTCGTCGGTCTTGGCGCTGGTGGTGATGCTGATGTTCAGGCCGCGAATGGCGTCGATCTTGTCGTACTCGATCTCGGGAAAGATGATCTGTTCCTTGACGCCGACGTTGTAGTTGCCGCGCCCGTCGAACGCCCGACCCGAGATGCCGCGGAAGTCGCGGACCCGCGGCAGCGCCACGGTCACGAAACGGTCCAGAAATTCATACATCCGCACGCCGCGCAGCGTGACCATGCACCCGATGGGCACGTTCTCGCGGATCTTGAACCCCGCGATCGCCTTCTTGGATTTCGTGACCACGGGCTTCTGGCCGGAGATCTTGCTCAGATCGCCGACGGCGTTGTCCATGACCTTCTTGTCCGACACCGCCTCGCTGACACCCATGTTCAGCGTGATCTTCTCCAGGCGCGGAACCTGCATCACGGACTTGTAGCCGAACTTCTCCATCAGGTCCTTCACCACCGTGTCACGGTAGTAGGACTGCAGACGGGCGGTGCCGGCGGACGCTGCGGTTTGCTGCTGTTGAGCCATTGTGTCGACCTCGCCTTAAGCCTTGATCTCGTCGCCGCTGGACTTGTAGACACGCAGCTTCTTGCCGTCGGCCAGCAGCTTCGCGCCGACGCGATCTGCCTTGCCCGTGACCGG
>JBDTUO010000516.1:0-2483 GCA_040007675.1 Rubrivivax sp. | reverse complement strand
AACAGCGGCGAAGCGCCGGCGGTGCATGCGCTCGAAGCGTTCGTGCAGTCGCGCATGGCGAGCCATGCCGACGGCACGATCACGCGCTACGAGGTGCAGGAGCTCGCCGACACGACCGAGGTGTTCGGCGGCATCGCGCACCGCGCGAGCAGCTTCGTGCGGCGGGGCGACGGGCCGGGCGGTGCGTTCGAAGTGCGCGGGATGATCCTGCTGCAGATGGTGCGCGACCTGGATGGATGGCGTATCAGCGCGGTCGCGTGGGATGACCAGCACGCTGGCGAATCATTGACGGCGCACCCCGAGCCGACCGAGTTCGGCGCCTGAGCTCAAGTCCCGCCGAGCCGCGCCGTCACGTCGCCGTACAGCAGGTACGAGTAGAAGGTCGGCGACACCGCGCCGTGCGCGGCGCGCAGGTCGCGCAGCGCGGCGCCGAGCGGCTCACCGCGTGTCACGATGCGCGCCATCAGGTCTTCGGTGACCTGCGCAGCGTCCTCCTCGTCGATCGCCCACAACGGCGCGATGAAGGCCCCGAAACGACGCGACAGGAAGGCGTCGGCCCAGCCGCCGACGTTGCCGAGCACGCTGCCGCTGGCGCCGACCTCGCAGGCGTTGAGAAAGACGACGGTGCCGTCGCGTTCACCGAGCGTCACCTTCTGGCGCGCCACCTCGCGCGACGACAGGTTCGCGCCGTCCTCGAGCTTGATCAGCGACGCGTCGGCCACGTCGGCGGCGAAGGCACCGTGGCCGGTGAAATACAGCAGCGCGACGGTTTGATCGGCCGGCGGGTGCTCGAGCAGCGCCAGCATCTGCTCGCGCGTCGCGCCCCAGCGCTGTGCACCGAGGCCGTCGACGAGCGCCTGCGCGGCTGCTTCGGCGAGCGAGAGCTGCGTACTGGCGCTGCGGTAGTGCGGCGCCACCGCGAACAGCTTGCCGGTCGGCAGGCGGTTGCGCATGTAGCCCTGCCACTGTCCGATCCAGCGCGCGACCGGATGGCGCAGCGCGAGCGGCCCGTGCGCCTCGCCGTCGCGGTACGGGCTCATCAGCTCCCACGGCAGGTGCGGGTCGTCGCTGACGAACTGGATCGTCAGCGGGCGCTGGTAATGATCGTGCAGTGCCCAATAGGCGTCGCGGAAGACCGCCGGCGCGCGCTGCCACAGCTGCTCGCCGAAGCCATCGATCGCCTCGCGGTGCTGGCCACGCTCTAGCTTGGCGAACTGGCGGAACAGTGCGGTGGCTTCGGCTGCCGGGTCGCGCCCCAGGTCGATAAGGCCGTCCAGCCGCGGCGGCAGGCTCGCGAACGGTGGCGTCACGAGGCGCCAGTGCAGGCGGCCCGGCGCGGTCTGGTCGAACAGCGTGATGAAGACCGTCAGGTCCGGGGCCACCGCGTTCGCATCGAGCTGCACCGCGGCTGCCGCAGCGCCGTCGGCCGCGGCCGGCGCGGCGCTGGCGCCGGCGATGAAGCGTCGTGCGGCCGAGCCACAGTAGCGGGTGCCGAGCACGAAGCGCGCCTTGACCTCGATCTCGGCGCCGCGCGCCAGCTCGGCGCGCAGTCGGCCGCGGATGCGGGCCGGCGTCGAGTCAGCGTTGCGGTGCACCGTGAGGCGGCCGGCGCCCGCGCCGTCCCCCCCGCCCTCGAACTCGACCTGCGGCGACGTCAGCAGCACGTCGAGCGCGAGCGATGACCAGTCGGCCGGCTGCGCCGGCAGCGCAACGCCGCCGAAGGTCGACGCGACCTCCTCGCGCCGCAAGTCGACGATGAACGCGACCGCGGCGCCCGGAGTCAGCGCGCCCGCGGCCTCGATCGACGGGAAGCGCAGCGGTGCAACGCCTTCGTCGCCGGCGACGGTGGCACCCCCCGCGGGAGGTGGCACGCTGTCGGAGAAGTCTGGCGCGCTGCCGGACGCGCTCGACGGGTAGATCGTGTCGAACGGCGAGGGTTCTGCCGGCGCGCCGCGGCTGCGACCCGCGCGGATGGGGCGGGGCGGTGCTGCCGGCAGCGCGTACGGGTCCGGGTCCGACGGCTGGGAACCCGGCGCGGGAGGCGCGGGGGGCGCGGGCGGGGTGATCGAGGGCGCAACGACCGGCGTCGGCGGACGGGCGCTCCTCGACGCCGCAGGACGTGCGGGCGACGGCGCACGCTCGGGCTCTGCCATGCGCGGCACCGCCTCGGCGGGCCGTTGCCCACCGACACCGCTCACGAAGACGTCGAGCCCACCGACCGCCACCGCGCGCCCGCGGTCCACCGCAACGCAGCGCGCCTGGCTCGGCCGCGTGGGGTCAATCGGAAAGCTGGTCGGCTCGACTGCCGGCGGCAGCTGCAGGCTCGCGAACTCCTCGTGCAGGTCGAGCGCGCGTTCCAGCGGTAGCGTCTTCAGGTCGACGCCCTGTGCCCGCAGCGCGCGAACCGCAGGCGCCCGCAGCACCTCGTCGCGCGTGAATACGTAGCGGAGCTGCCCGCCGTCGCGGTCGACCACCACCCAGAC
>JBDTUO010000515.1:0-2486 GCA_040007675.1 Rubrivivax sp. | reverse complement strand
ACGTCGAAGGCACGCTGTTCCCGTGGACGATGAGCGACTTCTCGCTGATGGACGCCATCGAGTGCGGCATCGTCAAGCTGCCGCGCGTGCCAGTCGCGCAGAACATACCCGGCGACGAGATGCCGGTGTACCGCGAGCTGTGGAAGAACATCAAGGCTGACATGCCCAAGAAGGGCCGTGGCCAGGGCGGGGACCTCGATCCGCTGAAACTGCCCACCCGATTGCAGACCGCGCTGCAGGCCCTCTACGGGCACTACGAAAAGACTTTCAAGCAGTGGCAGGACCACGGCATCCGCGTGCCGCCGTGCTTCATCATCGTGTGCCAGAACACCGCCATCTCCAAGCTGGTGTATGACTTCATTTCCGGCTTCCAGCGCAAGAACGATGACGGCACCTCGACGCCGGTGAACGGCAGTCTGCCGCTGTTCCGCAACTTCGATGACACCACCGGCAACCCGCTGCCGCGCCCCAACACGCTGCTGATCGACAGCGAGCAACTCGAAGCCGGCGACGCGCTGGACGACAACTTCCGCAGCATGGCCGCCGACGAGATTGACCGCTTCCGGCGCGACATCATCGAGCGCAGCCGCGACCCGCACGCGGCCGACAACATCACCGACCAGGCCCTGCTGCGCGAGGTGATGAACACCGTCGGCAAGGCCGACCAACTGGGCGGCGGCATCCGCTGTGTGGTGTCGGTGTCGATGCTCACCGAGGGCTGGGACGCCAACACGGTGACGCACGTTCTGGGCATCCGCGCCTTCGGCACGCAACTCCTGTGCGAGCAGGTCATCGGCCGCGCCCTGCGCCGGCAGTCTTATGAACTGAACGAAGACGGCCCCGACAAGGGCCTGTTCAGCGTCGAGTACGCCGATGTCTTCGGCATCCCGTTCAACTTCACCGGCAAACCGGTGGAACCGCCGCCGCCCAAGCCACCGCGCGAGACCATCCAGGTCAAGGCCGTGCGCCCGGAGCGTGATGCCCTGGAAATCCGGTTTCCGCGCGTCGAGGGCTACCGCGTGGAACTGCCCGACGAGCGGCTCAGCGCCAGCTTCAACGACGAATCGGTGCTGACCCTCAGCCCGGCCCTTGTCGGCCCCACCACCACGGTCAACTCGGGCCTGATCGGCAAGCCGGAAGACTTCAACGTCAAGCACCTGGGCGATGTTCGCCCGTCCACCATCCTGTTCAACCTGACCCATCGGCTGCTCTACACCAAGTGGCGCGACCCGGGCGAGGAGCCCAAGCTGCACCTGTTCGGTCAGCTCAAGCGCATCACCAAGGAATGGCTTGATGCGGTGGACGGCGAAGGCAAGAAGAAGTACCTGGTCTGCAAGGGCGGCACCTATCCCGCGCTGCTGATGTACCAGGAACTGGCCGACATGGCCTGCAACAAGATCACCGCCGCCATCACGCGCCAGTTTCTCGGTGAGCGGCCAATCAAGGCATTACTCGACGCCTACAACCCCACCGGCTCCACCGCGCACGTTCGCTTCAACACGTCGAAGCTCGATCGCTGGCAGACGAGTTCCAACCATTGCCATGTCAACTGGGTCATCCTCGACAGCGACTGGGAGGGCGAGTTCTGCCGCGTCGCCGAATCGCACCCGCAGGTCCGCGCCTATGTGAAGAACCACAACATGGGCCTGGAGGTGCCTTACCGCTACGGCTCCGAGATGCGCAAGTATCTGCCCGACTTCATCGTGCTGGTGGACGACGGCCACGGCCCCGACGACCTGCTGCACCTGGTGGTCGAAATCAAGGGCTACCGAGGTGAAGACGCGGTGGAGAAGAAGTCCACCATGGACACCTATTGGGTGCCGGGCGTCAACCACCTGGGCACCTGTGGCCGCTGGGCCTTCGCCGAGTTCACCGAGGTCTATCAGATCGAATCCGAGTTCAAGGATCGGGTCGAGGGCGAGTTCAACAAGATGATCGTGGCGGCTGCCACACTGCCCGCGACTGGAAAGCAATAGCCATGGCCAAGGCCCCGAGCAAGAAGACCGTCGAGACGCTGAACCACGACGAGGCCAAGCGCAAGAACATCCCGACGGCGGAGTACCAGTCGGTGCTGCAGAAGGACCAGCAGGCGCCGAAGACGGTGCGCTACCCGCGCAACACCGACCTCGACCCCCAGCTCGTCTGGCGCGGCAAGGACGAGCAGGACTGGAGCGACCTCGTCGTCCAGGCGCCGCCGCTCTACATCCAGGAGAAGGTCCACCCGAAGGTGCTGATCGACGACCTGCTGCGCCGCAGCAGCGCCGCCGAGTCGCAGCAGGCCGGCGCGAACTTCGATCTCTTCGCCGACTTCAACGGCCTGCCGTCACCTGAGGCGAAGACCGAGTTCTACCAGCACGATCAGAACTGGTCGAACCGGATGATCCTCGGCGACTCACTGCAGGTGATGGCCAGCCTGGCCGAGCGCGAGGGGCTGCGCGGCAAGGTGCAGTGCATCTACTTCGACCCGCCCTACGGCATCAAGTTCA
>JBDTUO010000514.1:0-2493 GCA_040007675.1 Rubrivivax sp. | reverse complement strand
CAGTGCGATGAACAAGGTCATGCCGGCCGCGTCGTCCAGCTGATAGCTTTGCCAGCGGGCTTCGACATCGGGCTGCAGCGGGTCGAAGCGCAGCACGCGAATGTTCAGCCGTCTCGGGCTTGCCTGCGCCGCGCTCGCGTCGGCCTGCAGCGTCGCGGTCACGGGGTGGATCGGGATGATCGGCCTCATCGCAGCGGCTCGTCGATGCGTTCGTTGCGCCCGCGCAGCCGGTCGGGCAGCAATTCTTCGTAGGGCATCAGCGCGCGCTGCACGTCGAAGCGCGGCTCGCCCTTCATGCGTTCGCGCAGCGCCGCGACCTCGGCGGCGCGTGCCGGCGTGTCCGGATGCTCCACGTAGTCCTTGGCACCGTAGCCGCGCCAGCCGGGGGGAAGCTCCATCGCCTTGACATCCAATGCCTCGTAGGTCAGCGTGGGCAGGGTGTCGGCGTTGCCCTTCCAGGTGGCCAGCGTGCGCTTGAGCCACCGGGCGTCGTCACGCTGCGGGAAGTCCTCGCGAAAGTGAGCCCCTCGGCTTTCGGTGCGCTGCGCGGCACCATGAGCCACGCACAACGCCAGCTTGAGCATCTTCTGCGTGCGGTAGGCGGTCGCCAGCTCGGGGTTGGCACCGGCCACCTTGTGGCGCAGTCCGATGTGGCGACTGCGCTCGAGCAGCGCCTGCAGGTCGGACACCGCCTCGTTCAGTTCGGCACCTGTGCGGAAAATGCCGACCTTTGCGGTCATGATCTGCTGCATCGACACGCGCAGCGCCGACGCATCCTCGGTGCCGGTGCCTGACACCAGCTCATCGAGCTTGGCTTGTTCGGCGGCGACGAATTCGCGCACCAGCCCGGTCGGGATGCGCACATCGCTGTCGCCGCTGTCGCAGAAGTCGGAAACGTAGTCGCCGACGATCATGCCGGCCACCACCGTTTCGGCCACCGAATTGCCCCCCAAACGGTTGAAGCCGTGCATGTCCCAGCAGGCGGCCTCGCCGGCGGCGAACAGCCCCCTCAGCGTGGCGCTCTGGCCGGTGTGATCGGTGCGCACGCCGCCCATCGTGTAGTGCTGCGCCGGTCGCACCGCGATCATCTTCTCTACCGGGTCGATCCCCAGGAACGATTCGCAGATCTCCTTGACCTCGCGCAGGTTCTTCTCGATATGCGCGCGGCCAAGCTGCGTGATGTCCAGCCACAGGTGGTCGCCGAAGCGCGACTTCGCGCCCAGCCCCTTTCGGATGTGCGTCTCCATGCGCCGCGAGACGACGTCGCGCGATGCCAGCTCCTTCTTCTCCGGCTCGTAGTCGGGCATGAACCGGTGGCCGCTGGCGTCCTTCAGCAAGCCGCCGTCGCCCCGGCAACCTTCGGTGACGAGGATGCCGGCGGGGAAGATGCCGGTCGGGTGGAACTGCACGGCCTCCATGTTGCCGAGCGTCGCGATGCCGGTTTCCAGCGCGATGGCGGTGCCGATGCCCTCGCAGATGACGGCATTCGTGGTCACGCGGTACAGCCGCCCCGCGCCGCCGGTGGCGATGATCGTGGCCTTGGCGACGTAGGCACTGAGCTCGCCGGTGATCAGGTTGCGCACCACGGCGCCGTAGCAGCGCCCGGCTTCATGGATCAGCGCGATCGCTTCCATCCGCTCGTGCACCGGAATCGATTCGGCAATCGCCCGGTCGCTGACCGCGAACAGCATCGCGTGCCCGGTGCCGTCGGATACGTAGCAGGTGCGCCACTTCTTCGTGCCACCGAAGTCGCGCTGCGCCAGCAGGCCATGGGCCTCGTCGCGTTCGGTCAACGTGACCTTCTCGCCGTTGATGATCGCCTGCCGGTCGCCGCGCTGCACGCGGCTCCAGGGCACGCCCCAGGCGGCCAGTTCGCGCACCGCCTTCGGCGCGGAGTTGACGAACATGCGCACCACGCGCTGGTCGGCGCCCCAGTCGCTGCCGCGCACGGTGTCCTCGAAATGCACGTCCTCGTTGTCGCCCTGCCCCTTGACCACGTTGCCCAGCGAAGCCTGCATGCCGCCCTGCGCGGCCGCCGAATGCGAGCGCTTGGGCGGCACCAGCGACAGGATCAGCGCATCGTGGCCGCGCCGCTTCGCGCCGATGGCCGCACGCAGTCCGGCCAGACCGCCGCCGATGACGAGCACGTCGGTGTAGACGATCTTCACCGCGCGCGCCTCATCTGGCGCCCTGCGGCAGCCCCGCCGGCACGTAGGGCTGCCCGGCCTGCGGCGCATGTTCGATGCCGATCTTCACGTACGCCGCCAGGCTCGCCAGCCCCAGCACCAGGAAGAACGCGGTCAGGGCCCATTTCAGCGTCTTCAGCCGCCGGCGAGTGGCGGCGTCGTCGGCACCGGCGAACCAGCCCCACTTCATGGCGAGCCGGTACAGGCCGACACCGCCGTGCAGTTCCACGACGAACAGCAAGACCAGGTACAGCGGCCAGAAGTGGTCGCTCCACATGCGGTCGGCACTGCCGAAGGGGCCGATGCG
>JBDTUO010000513.1:0-2499 GCA_040007675.1 Rubrivivax sp. | reverse complement strand
GCCCTTCAAGCGCATGAGATCAGAAGCGTTGATAGCCGGATAGCTGATGCCCACAGACCGCGCGATCACCTCCGACATCACGTACTCGCAGTGCAGCATGTAGCCGAGAAAGCCGGGATGCACACGTCGTGGCCTGATAGCGGCGAATCCCGTCGACGCGATGAGGTTGGGCGGCGGGTTCGAGACTGTCGCGATCGCCCTGAGGTACGTTCTCACGGTGGAGATCAACACGTCCCCATCACGAACCACCCGTCGTGCTCTAGAAGGGGATGAGCCGAAGGCCAAGGTCTGGGTCTGAGTGATTCCTCGCCCCTCGTCGACACCAGAGATCTCGACGTATTCGATCACCGAATCCACGTCCGTCCCTTCTGGCAGTACCTCGTCGTTGCAGCTGGCCACCGCCTTCAGAGGACACACGTCCCAATGCGCCGGCACTGGTCCCAGCCACTCCACCCCCGAATCCCTGTACGCCGCATACCTCGGAAAACTCATTCCCCGTCCTCCGCCCGCATGTCCGCCAGCGCATAGAACTCGTGCAGCTTGGCTTGCAGCAGCGCCTTGTCGGGCAGCTGCGTCTGGTACTCGGCGATCAGTGCCGGCGAGGCGCTGCGGCTCAGCGCGTACTCCACCACCTCATCGTCCTTGCTGGCGCACAGCAGCACGCCGATGGCGGGGTTCTCGTGCGGCTTCTTCACGTCGCGATCCAGCGATTCCAGGTAGAAGTTGAGTTTGCCGATGTACTCGGGCTCGAAGCGGCCCAGCTTCAGCTCGATGGCCACAAGGCAGTTCAGGCCGCGGTGGAAGAACAGCAGGTCCAGCGCGAAGTCGCGCCCACCCACCTGCAGCGGGTACTCCCGGCCGATGAAGCAGAAGTCGCGGCCCAGTTCGATCAGGAATTGCTGCAAGCGGCCCAGCAGCCCGCGCTGCAAGTCGGCCTCGCTGTGGTCGTCGCCCAGGCCGAGAAATTCGACCATGTAGGCGTCCTTGAACACGCTGGCCGCGTGCGGGTGGGTTTGTCGCACCAGTGCTGAGACATTTGGCGGCGACAGCACCGTGCGCTCGAACAAAGCCAGGCGGAACTGGCGTTCCAGCTCGCGGCTGGACCACCTTTCCTGCGCCGCCATGCGCAGATAGAACTCGCGTTCCTCGGGGCGTTTGCTCTGGCCCAGGATGATGAGGTTGTGCGTCCAGGGCAATTGTCTCGGCAGTGCCGAGACAGATTCGTCGCCGCCTGTGTAGGCCTCGTAGAACTGCCGCATCCGAAACAGATTCGCCCGCGTGAAGCCGCGCAGGCCCGGCTGCACACGCGCGATGTGCGCCGCCAGCCGATCTACCACGCCGTCGCCCCACTCGGCGGCGGCGATCTTGCGGCTGATGACGGCGCCGACCTGCCAGTACAGGTCGATCAAGGCGGTGTTCACCGCCTGCACGGCGCGCTGCCGGCTGGCCACGATCAGACCGACAACGGCCTCGAATCCCTCGTCGGGCGGGGCGACCTGCTTGTTCATGCCGATAGCCCCTCGATCATCACCTTGATGCGATCGGTGACCTTCTTCAAATCAGCGTCGATCTCGGCCAGTTCGCGCGGCGGCTCGAAGACGTAGAAGTGCCGGTTGAACGGAATCTCGTAGCCGACCTTGGTCTTGTCGAAGTCGATCCAGGCATCGGGCGCGTGAGGCAGCACCTCGCGCTTGAAGTAGCTTTCCACGTCCTCGGCCAGCGGCACGTTCTCGGTGTCGCGCAGGCTGCTGTCGGGCTGCGGCTTGCCCTTGGCCTTGCCCTTCTCGCCCAGGATCGGCCTGCCCTTCTCGTCGCACAGCGGGCGCTCGACCGTGATGGTGCGGTAGCCGAAGTCCTGGTTGCGGAAGATGCGCGAGATCGGCAGCTTCTTCACCTTGCCACCAGTCGGCGCCTTGGGCAGTGTCTCGCCATCCGTCTCGCCATCGATGCGCACCTGGCGGCTGATTTCCTTGCCATCCGCGTCCAGCACCGTCACCAGGCTCGCCTCGACGAAGTCGCCGAACAGCCGGGTGACCGTGGCGATGTGCTCGTCGCTCATTTCCTTGCGCTTGGAGCCCAGGCTCTTGCGCATCTTCTGCCAGAAGCTGCTGGCGTCGATCAGCTGCACGAAGCCCTTGCGGTCGTCGGGCTTGCGGTTGCTGAGAATCCAGACGTAGGTGCTGATGCCGGTGTTGTAGAACATGTCGGTGGGCAGCGCGACGATGGCCTCGACCAGGTCGTTCTCCAGCACATGGCGGCGGATCTCCGACTCGCCCGAACCGGCGCCGCCGGTGAACAGCGGTGAGCCGTTGAGCACGATGCCGACCCGGCTGCCGCCCTGCGTGGCCGGGCGCATCTTGCTCAGCAGGTGCAGCAGGAACAGCAGCGAGCCGTCCGACACCCGCGGCAGGCCGGGCCCGAAGCGGCCGTTGTAGCCCTGCTTCTCGTACTCGTCGCGGATCGCCTTCTCGATCTTCTTCCACTCCACGCCGAAGGGCG
>JBDTUO010000512.1:0-2502 GCA_040007675.1 Rubrivivax sp. | reverse complement strand
TCGCGATGGCCTGGCGCGCAGGCTGCCGCGTGGGCAACATGGAATTCATCCAGTTCCACCCGACCTGCCTGTACCACCCGCAGGAGCGCAGCTTCCTTATCACCGAGGCGCTGCGCGGCGAGGGCGCGACGCTGCACCTGCCGGGGCCGGACGGCCCGGGCGAACGCTTCATGCCGGCGCACGATGAGCGCGCCGAGCTGGCGCCGCGCGACATCGTCGCCCGCGCGATCGACTTCGAGATGAAAAAGCACGGCGTCGACCATGTGTGGCTCGACGCCCGCGCGCTCGGCGAAGCCTTCCTGAAGGAGCATTTCCCGACCATTCACGCGCGCTGCCTCCAGCTCGGCATCGATATCGCGCGCGACCCGATCCCGGTCGTGCCGGCAGCGCACTACACGTGCGGCGGTGTCGTCACCGACCTCGAAGGCCGGGCCGACCTGACGGGTCTGTATGCGGTCGGCGAAACCACCTACACCGGCCTGCATGGCGCCAACCGGCTCGCCAGCAATTCGCTGCTCGAGTGTGTCGTGCTGGGGCAGGGCTGTGCCGCCCGCCTGCTGGCCGATGCGCCGGTGGCGGCCGACGCGCTGCCGCCGTGGGACGAGAGCCAGGTCGAGAACGCCGACGAACAGGTCGTGATCGCGCACAACTGGGACGAGTTGCGGCTCGTGATGTGGAACTACGTCGGTATCGTCCGCACGACCAAGCGACTTGAGCGCGCGCTGCACCGCATCAAGCTGCTGCGGGGCGAAATCGACGAGTACTACGCCAACTTCCGCGTCACGCGCGACCTGCTCGAACTGCGCAACCTGGTCGTCTGCGCCGAGTTGATCGTGCGCTCGGCGCTGCGCCGCCACGAAAGCCGCGGCCTGCACTACAGCCGCGACTTCCCGCTGCCGCTGCCGATCAGCTTTCCGACCGTGCTGACGCGGCCGGCGCGCAGCGGCGATCGTTAGCAGGCCGCGCGGGAAGTCGGCGGCCTTGCGCCGGTCCTGCCAGGCGACGGCTTGCGACGCTTTCGGCTCGGCCGGTGGCCGGCAGCCGGCAGCCGGCGGCTGAAGGACCGGACCTCAGGCCGGGCCGAGCACCCGCAGCGAGAAGTCGACCGCCGTGACATCCTTGGTCAGGCGGCCGATCGAGATGCGGTCGACACCGGTGGCGGCGATGTCGCGCAGTTGCGCGAGCTGCACGCTGCCCGAGACTTCCAGCACCGCCCGACCCGCGTTCAGCTGCACCGCGTCACGCAGGTGCGCCAGGTCGAAGTTGTCCAGCAGCACGTTCGTCGCGCCGTGCGCCAAGGCCTCGCGCAACTGCGCCAGCGTCTCGACTTCGATCTGCACTGGCACGCCCGCGCGCAGCGCTGTCGCTGCGGCCAGCACCTGCGGGATGCCGCCGGCGGCCGCGATGTGGTTTTCCTTGATCAGGATGCCGTCGTACAGCGCCAGACGCTGGTTGTGCCCGCCGCCGGCGCGCACCGCGTACTTCTGCGCCAGCCGCAGGCCCGGGATCGTCTTGCGCGTGTCGAGGATGGCGCAGCCGCGCGGGTTCGGGCTGGCGCCGGCGACCGCCTCCACGTGGCGCCGCGTCAGCGTCGCGGTGGCGCTGAGCAACTGGAGGAAGTTCAGCGCCGGCCGTTCGGCGGCGAGCAGCGCGCGCGCGTCGGCGGTGATGTGAAGGACCTCGGTGTCCGGCTCGACCCACGCCCCTTCGGCAGCGCGCCAGTCGAGCACCGCAGCCGGGTCCAGCCGCTGCAGCACGCCGTCGAACCAGTCGCGGCCGCACAGCACCGCGCGTTCGCGCACCCGCACGCGGGCGTGCACGCGCTGGCCGGCCGGCACGAGCTGTCCGGTCCAGTCGCCGCGGCCGATGTCCTCGACCAGCGCGTCGTTGATCTGGCGCCGGCGCGCGTCGTCCAGCGTCTCGTCGGACTCGAACATCGGGCGCCCGTGTCAGGCCGCGCCGAGGTGCGGCACGATGCCTGGCCGTTGCACGCTGGCCGGGTTGGCGGCGACGAAATCGAGCATGCGGTCGATGCAGCGCTGCGCCTGCGCGCGCAAGGGCTCGGGCACGCTGACCTCGCCTCGACCGTGCTCGAGGCATGCCAGCACTCCCTGCAGCGCGTTCATCGCCATCCACGGGCAATGGGCGCAGCTCTTGCACGTCGCGCCGCGGCCGGCGGTCGGCGCTTCGATCAGCTCCTTGCCGGGGGCGAGCTGGCGCATGCGGTGCATCAGGCCGTTGTCGGTGGCGATGATGAAGGGGCCCGGGCCGCCGTTGATGACGGCGTCGAGGATCTGCGTCGTCGAGCCGACGACGTCGGCCTGGTCGACGACGCTCTGCGGCGACTCCGGGTGCACCAGCACCTTGGCACCCGGGTGCTGGTCGCGCAGCAGTTCCAGCTCCAGGCCCTTGAACTCGTCGTGCACGATGCACGCGGCGTCCCACAGCAGCATGTCGGCGCCGGTCTGCTCCTGGATGTAGCGGCCGAGGTGGCGGTCGGGC
>JBDTUO010000511.1:0-2503 GCA_040007675.1 Rubrivivax sp. | reverse complement strand
CCGGACGTCATCATGATCGGCGAGATCCGCGACTTCGAGACCGCGCAGATCGCGATCCAGGCCTCGCTGACGGGGCACCTGGTGCTGGCGACCGTGCACACCAACGACGCCGTCAGCAGCGTCACGCGGCTGGTCGACATGGGTGTGGAGCCCTATCTGCTGTCGAGCAGCCTGCTCGGCGTGCTGGCGCAGCGGCTGGTGCGCAAGCTCTGCCCGCAATGCCGCCGTGCCGACGACCGCGGGCGCTGGCACCCGGTCGGCTGCCCGGCCTGCGCCCGCACCGGCTACCGCGGTCGCACCGGGGTCTATGAGCTGATGATCGCCGACGATCCGCTGCGCAGCCTGATCCACAACCGGGCGTCGGAGCACCAGCTGTTCGTCGCGGCGGAGGCGTCCGGGCTGCGCTCGATGCGCGAGGACGGCCAGCGCCTGATCGACGACGGCACCACCTCGGCCGAAGAGGTGTTGCGGGTCACGCGGGAATGAGCGGCGAGCACCACGAGCCTGGCGACGGCTGCGTCCGCGGATCCGGGTCCCCCGGTCCGTGGCGAGCCCCCGCGGGGGGTGGCGAGCAACGCGAGCCTGGGGGCACGTAGTGCCGGCGTACCGCTACGAGGCGCTCGACGCCGCCGGCAAGACGGCCACCGGCCTCGTCGAGGCCGACAACGCCAGGACCGCACGCGCGCAGCTGCGGGGTCGCGGGCTGGTGCCGATGGAGGTCGCGCCGGTGTCCGCCGCGTCCGGTGGCACCAGCGCGGCGCAGCGCTTCGGGCGCCGGGTGTTCACGACCACCGGGCGCGCCGTCTGGACACGCCAGATCGCCGGCCTGGTCGGGGCCGGGCTGCCGCTCGAGCGCGCCCTGACGGCGTTGGCCGACGAGGCCGAGGACCAGCGCCAACGCGAGCTCGTGGCGCATCTGCGGGCCGAGGTCAACTCCGGCAGCTCGTTCGCGCGGGCGCTGGCGTCGGCGCCGCGCGAGTTCGACGACGTCTACCGCGCGGTGGTCGCGGCCGGCGAGTCCAGCGGAGCGCTGGGGCCGGTGCTCGAACGGCTCGCCGACGACCTCGAGGAGCGCCAGTTGCTGCGCGCCAAGTTGATCGGCGCGATGCTGTACCCGGCGATCGTCTCGCTGATCGCGATCGTGATCGTCACCTTCCTCGTCACCTACGTCGTGCCGCAGGTGGCCACCGTGTTCACGAACTCCAAGCGTGCGCTGCCCGGGTTGACGGTGGCGATGATGGGCCTGAGCGACTTCGTGCGCCATTGGGGCTGGGCGCTCGCGCTGGCGCTGGCGGCCGCGGCCGCCGGCTTCGTCGCGCTGCGCCGCGGCGACGCCTTCCGCGAGCGCAGCGACGCCGCGCTGCTGCGGCTGCCGCTGGTCGGGCGGCTCGCACGCGGCTACAACGCGGCGCGCTTCGGCGGCACCTTGGCGATGCTGGCCGGCGCCGGGGTGCCGATCCTGAAGGCGCTGCAGGCGGCGGCAGAAACGCTCGGCAACCGCGCGATGCGAGCCGATGCGCTCGACGCGCTGGTGCAGGTGCGTGAAGGCGCCCCGCTGGCGTCGGCGCTGGCGTCCAAGAAGCGTTTCCCGGGGCTGCTGCCGATGTTTGCCCGCCTCGGCGAGCAGACCGGTGAGCTGCCGGTGATGCTGCAGCGCGCCGCCAATCAGCTTTCGGCCGAGGTGCAGCGGCGCGCGCTCGCGCTGGCGACGATCCTCGAGCCGCTGCTGGTGGTGGTGATGGGCGTCGTCGTGCTGCTCATCGTGCTGGCGGTGCTGCTGCCCATCATCCAGCTCAACACCTGGGTGCGCTGACGGGGCAACGGCCGCTCCACTGCGCCAGAGCCACGCCCCTGCCGTGCGCGATCGCGCGCTGACCCTGCACCGCGGCGCCCAGTGCGGGCAGGGTTTCGATGTCGCTCCACGAGCGGCGTCGTGCGTTATGGGAATGAAGCCGCTGGCAGAAGCCGCCACCGACTGCCAGCAGCGAATCGCCGGGGTGAATGGGGGGTTACAGCGCAGCGGTGTCGTGCCGGCGCGGCATTTGCTCGAAACGAAATGCCGCAGACCCGCAACTACGGTGGGTTCCCGCTGTTGTTTCGATCCCCGGCTGTGGCAGCCTCTGCTGCAATGACCTGACGCCGCTGCGGTGGCGCCGCCGAAAGGAGTGCTGGATGAGCCGATCGCACGATCTGGTCCCTGTCCCCTCGGGCGCGATCCCGATCGCCCAGGTGCGTTCGGTCTACCGCATGCACGAGGTCGAGAAGCGCCTCGACAAGTTGCCGCCGAAGGAACACGAGACGCTGCGAAGCACCTACGAGCGCATGCTCGAGAAGGGCCCGGAACGCTTCCAGGTCAAGCCGAGCGGCCTGCCGGCGATGGCGCATCTGTACGACGAGCTGCCCAACTTCCGGACCGTGCTCGACGACCTGAAGCGCCAGCTCGCACTCTGCCAGGACAGCCGCGACGCGCTCGAGATCACGCCGATGCTGCTGCTCGGCCCGC
>JBDTUO010000510.1:0-2513 GCA_040007675.1 Rubrivivax sp. | reverse complement strand
TCGTCGAGCAGCACCATCTTCGGGTTGGCCATCAGCGCGCGGCCGATCGCGCACATCTGCTGCTCGCCGCCCGAGGTGTAGGCGGCCTGGCTGGTGCGGCGTGTCTTCAGGCGCGGGAAATAGTTGTAGACCTTCTCCAGCGTCGCGGCGACGGCGGCCTTGCCGTCCTTGCGCGTGTAGGCGCCGGTCAGAAGGTTCTCCTCGAGCGTGAGGTGCGCGAAGCAGTGGCGGCCTTCCATCACCTGCACCACGCCGCGGTTGACCATGTCCGAGGTCGTGAGCTTCTCGATGCGCTCGCCGCGCAATTCGATCGAGCCCTTCGTGACCTCGCCGCGCTCGCCGGCCAGCAGGTTGCTGACCGCGCGCAGTGTCGTCGTCTTGCCGGCCCCGTTGCCGCCCAGCAGCGCCACCACGCCGCCCTCAGGCACCTGCAGCGAGACACCCTTCAGCACCAGGATCACGTGGTTGTAGATGACCTCGATGCCGTTGACGTTCAGGAGGATGTTGCTCATGGGCAGACGCAGTGGGAGGGGCTCCTGCAAGCGCCGCGCGCGGCGCTTGCAGGAGGGCTCGCTGAACGAGCCCGCGCCGGCCGCGGACGGCGGGGCGCAAGGATGGGGCGTGCAGCCGTCCGGCAGCGGCCGGACCGCGACAGGCCCGCGGCGGGATCAGCTCTGGCAGTCCGCCGGCTCGCGACGTTCGAGCTTCTTCTCGCTCATGTACTTGGTGGCCGAAGACTTCACCATCGGCTTGATCACCGAATCGTCAGCCTCGTACCAGTCGGACGTGATGTCCCACTTGGCGCCGTCCCAGGTGCGGATGCGCGCCCAGCTGGCACCCATGTGGTCGGCACAGGAAGTCGACACCGGCTTCATGATGCCGGCAAAGCCCAGCGCGTCCAGCTTGGCCTGCGTCAGTGCCAGGTTCTCCAGGCCCCAGCGGACCTGCTCGCCGGACATGACCTTGCCCTTGCCGAATCGTTCCTGGGCGCGGCGCACGCCTTCGACTCCCATCATCGACGCGGCCAGTCCACGCATGTAGAGCACCTGGCCGACCTCTTCCTTGGGCCCGGTCCCCTGACCCTTGGCGTGCACCATGGACATGAGGTCCTTGATGATCTTGGAGTTGGCGTCGGCGGAGTCCTGCATGGTCAGCGCGTGATAGCCCTTTGCGCCCATGCCGACGTCCTTGACGTCGGGTTCCGCGCCCGACCACCAGACACCGTACATCTTGTCGCGCGGGTAGCCGGTGGCGACAGCCTCTTTCAATGCGGCTGAATTCATCACGCCCCAGCCCCACAGGAACACGTAGTCAGGGCGCGACTGGCGGATCTGCAGCCAGGTGGCCTTCTGTTCGATGCCGGGGTGCGCCACCGGGAGCAACTGCAGATCGAAACCCTCCTGCTTGGAGAGTTCCTCCAGCATCGCGATGGGCTCCTTGCCGTAGGGGCTGTCATGGTAGATCAGCGCGATCTTCTTGCCCTTCAGGTTGCCGTTGTTGGCCTTCTTGACGTGCTGCACCAGGATGTCGGCGCCCGTCCAGTAGGTGCCCAGCAACGGGAAGTTCCACTTGAAGGCCAGGCCGTCGGCCGACGCCGCCAACCCATACCCCGAGGTGATCAGCGGAATCTTGTCGCCCGGCGCCTTAGCGGTCAGCGCGAACGTGATGCCGGTGGACAGCGGCTGGAACACGGTGGCCCCGCCGTTCTTGCCCTTCATGCGTTCGTAGCATTCGACGCCCTTGTCGGTCGCGTAGCCGGTCTCGCACTCCTCGAAGCTGACCTTGACGCCGTTGATGCCGCCCTTGGCGTTGATCAGCTTCAGGTAGTCGACATACCCGTTGGCGAACGGCACGCCGTTCGGCGCGTACGGGCCGGTGCGGTACACCAGCGCGGGGAAGAACTGCTCGTTGGACTGCGCGAGCGCCCCGGTGGTCATGCCGGCCAGGCCGGTCGTGATGACCGCCGCGGCCATCATCATTGATCTGACTTTCATCGCTTGTCTCCTGCTGGGGTGGAAATCATGCGCTCGGCGGCGCATGGGTGAATCAATGCGGGAACGGCCACAGCCGCAGCTTCTCCTTGCCGATCGACCACAGCCGCGCCAACCCGTGCGGCTCGACGATCAGGAAGAAGACGATCAGCGCGCCGAACACCATGAAGGTCATGTGCGAGGCGAGCGCGGTGTCGATCGGGATGCCGAACCAGTACGGCAGGTTGTCGAGCACGATCGGCAGCACGACGATGAAGGCGGCGCCGAAGAAGCTGCCCATGATCGAGCCCAGCCCGCCGATGATGATCATGAACAGCAGCTGGAACGAGCGGTCGATCGAGAACGCGGCCGGCTCCCAGCCGCCGAGGTGCACGAAGCCCCACAGCGCGCCGGCCACGCCGACGATGAAGGAGCTGACCGCGAACGCGGTCAGCTTGGCGTAGACCGGCCGGATGCCGATCACGGCAGCGGCGACGTCCATGTCGCGGATGGCCATCCACTCGCGGCCGATGTGACTGCGCA
>JBDTUO010000509.1:0-2518 GCA_040007675.1 Rubrivivax sp. | reverse complement strand
CTACGTCGGCCTGGTCGAGGTCGGCGTCGGGCTGATCCCGGGCGGCGGTGGCCTCGCGTATATCGCGCGCCGGGCGGCCGAGATGGCGGCCGCGGGCAATGCGAACGCCGATATCCTGAAGTTCCTGACCGACGGCTTCACAAGTGCAGCGACCGCCAAGGTCGCGACCAGCGCGCTCGAGGCGCGCCAGATGGGCTGGTTGCTCGAGCACGACATCGTCGTGCCGCACAAGGACGAACTGCTGCACGTGGCAAGCGCGCAGGTGCGGGCGCTGGCCGAGAGCGGCTGGCGGCCACCGCTGAAGGCGATGTTCCCGGTCGCCGGGCGCAATGCAAAGGCGACCATCCAGGGTCAGCTCGTCAACCTGCGCGACGGTGGTTTCGCCAGCGCGCACGACTTCCACATCGCCAGCCTGATCGCCGACGTGGTCACCGGCGGCGATGTCGATGCGGGCTCGCTCGTCACCGAGGAATACCTGATGGCGCTCGAGCGCAAGCACTTCTGCGCGCTGCTCGACCACCCGAAGACCCAGGAACGCATCATGGGCATGCTGCAGACCGGCAAGCCGGTGCGGAATTGAGCGGAGAACATCAGATGAGCACAAGAATCCAGGACGCCTACATCGTCGCCGCCACGCGCACCCCGATCGGCAAGTCCGGCCGCGGTGTCTTCCGCAACACGCGCCCGGACGACCTGCTGATCGCGGCGGTCAAACACGCGCTCGCGCAGGTGCCGAGCCTGGACCCGAAGGCGATCGAGGACGCAGTCATCGGGTGCAGTTTTCCGGAAGGCGAGCAGGGCATGAACATGGCGCGCGTCGCGATGGTGCTGGCCGGGCTGCCGCATTCGGTCGGCGGCGTGACGGTCAACCGCTTCTGCGCCTCCGGTCTGACCGCGATCCAGATGGCGGCGGACCGCATCCGCACCGGGCAAGCGGACGTGATGATCGCCGGCGGGGCCGAAAGCATGAGTCTGGTGCCGATGACCGGCAACAAGCCCTCGTTCAACCCCGAGGTGTTCGCGCACGACGAGAACATCGGCATCGCCTACGGCATGGGCATGACGGCGGAGAAGGTGGCGCAGCAGTGGAAGGTGTCGCGCGAGGCGCAGGACGCGTTCGCGCTGCAGTCGCACCAGCGCGCGCTGAAGGCCCAGCAGGACGGCGAGTTCGCCGACGAGACGACGCCGGTCGAGGTGATCGAGCGCTACGCCGACCTAGAGGCCGGTGCGCCGGCGACGCGCACGCGCAACGTCACGCTCGACGAGGGCCCGCGCCCCGACACCTCGCTCGAAGGCCTCGCGAAACTGAAGCCGGTGTTCGCCGTGAAGGGCAGCGTCACCGCGGGCAACAGCAGCCAGACGAGCGACGGCGCCGGCGCGCTGATCCTCGCCAGCGAAAAGGCCGTCAAGACCTTCGACCTCGAGCCGCTGGCGCGTTTCGTCAGCTTCGCGGCGCGCGGCGTGCCGCCGCAGATCATGGGCATCGGCCCGATCGAGGCCATCCCGGAGGCGCTGCGCTACGCGGGCCTGACGCAGGACCAGATCGACTGGATCGAGCTCAACGAAGCCTTCGCGGCGCAGTCGCTGGCGGTGATCGAGACGCTGAAGCTGGATCCGGCCAAGGTCAACCCGATGGGCGGCGCGATCGCGCTCGGCCACCCGTTGGGCGCCACCGGTGCGATCCGCGCCGCGACCACGATCCACGCGCTGCGCCGCCACGGCGGGCGCTACGGCATGGTCACGATGTGCGTCGGCATGGGTCAGGGCGCAGCCGGAATTTTCGAGCGGGTCTGAGCCCGGCCCACGGCCGCGCACGGACCTGACCGCCCCCACTCCCGAGGAGAGCACTGCATGAACGAGATCCGTACCGCGACGATAGCCGGCGTGGCCACGATCGAGATCGCGCGCGCCGAGAAGAAGAACGCGCTGACGGCCGCGATGTACCAGGCGATGGCCGACGCGCTGACCGCTGCGGCGGCCGACGGCGCGGTACGCGCGGTGTTGATCTGCGGGCAGCCGGGCATCTTCACGTCGGGCAATGACATCGAGGACTTCATGGCGCGTCCGCCGGGCACCGGAGGCAGCGGCAGCGAAGCCGCGCCGGTGTTCCAGTTCATGCGTGCACTGCTCAGCTGCGACAAGCCGGTGATCGCGGCGGTGACGGGCGCGGCGATCGGCATCGGCACGACGATGCTGCTGCACTGCGACTTCGTCTACGTCTCCGACGAGGCGCGGCTGTCGATGCCGTTCGTCGGCCTCGGGCTGGTGCCGGAATTCGCGTCCAGCCTGCTCGTGCCACGCCTGATGGGCGATCGGCGCGCGGCCGAGCGCTTGCTGCTCGGCGACCCGTTCACGCCCGAGCAGGCGGTCGAATGCGGCCTCGCGAACGCGGTGCTGCCGGCGGCCGAGGTCGTGGCGCATGCACGCCGCGTCGCCGAGCGATTCCAGGCGCTGCCGCCGGGCGCCGTGCGCGAGACCAAGCGGCTGATGCGCGAGCAGCACCGCGCCGAGATCCTGC
>JBDTUO010000508.1:0-2532 GCA_040007675.1 Rubrivivax sp. | reverse complement strand
CTGGCGAGGCGGCTGCATCATCCGTGCGCGTTTCCTGAACCGCATCACCGAGGCCTACCGCGACGACGCGCCGCCGTCGCACCTGATGCTGGCGCCGTTCTTCCGCGACGTGCTCAACCGCAGCGAATCGGCCTGGCGGCAGGTGGTGGCGCAGGCCGTGACGCACGGCCTGCCGGTGCCGGCGTTCGGCGCTTCGCTCGCCTACTACGACAGCCTGCGAAGCGCCCGCCTGCCGGCCAACCTGCTGCAGGCCCAGCGCGACTTCTTCGGCGCCCACACCTACGAACGGGTGGACCGGCCGGCCGGCGAGTGGTTCCACACGGCGTGGCCGGAGGTCATCGAAGACTGAGCCGGCCGGCCCGCCCCGGCGCCGCCAGGCGCTGCCGATCGGCCTAGAGTCGGCGCGATCGACTCGAGCGCGGACGCGCCCGTCCGCTGGAACCGGTTCCGGGATGGACGACGCCGCGCGGCCGCAGGAAGTCTTCGTCAGCTACAGCCACCACGATGCCGAGTGGTGCCAGCGGCTGTTCGACGACTACCTCCACACCACCTTCGGGGGTTGCCGCATCTGGACCGATGCGCAGATCCGGGTCGGCGAAGCGTGGAACGAGGAGATCCAGCACCGGCTCGAGAGCTCCACCGTCGCGGTGCTGCTGGTGAGCGAACATTTCCTGGCGTCGCGCTTCGTGATGGAGCACGAGTTTCCAACCGTGCTGGAGCGCGCCCGCAGCGCCGGTCTGCGCATCTGCTGGGTCCCGATCGGCATCACGCGCGAGGCCTTGCTCGCGCGCCGGCCGGAACTCGAGCGGCTGCAGGGCGCGATCGGCTTCGACGACATGTTGCCGGCGTCACCGCGCGGCTGCCCGCCGGCGACGCTGGAGCGGGTGCGCCAGCACGTGCGCCAGCAGATGCTGGCCGCGGTCGATCCGGTCGGCAGCGAGCTCGCGCGGCTGGTCGTGCACCGCTACGAGCTCGAGCGCTGGGTCGGCGAAGGCAACCTGGCAGCGATCTATCGTGCGCGCGACCGCGTGCTCGAGCGGCCGGTCGTGATCAAGGTGCTGAAGGACAAGGACCAGCGCGAGGCCTTCATGGCGGACGTGCGCGACGCCATCCGCACGTCGGAGGAACCGAACTTCATCAACATCTACGACGTCGCCGGCGAGCAGGCGCTGGCGTACTGCGTGACGCAGCACGTCGGCGGCAAGACGCTGGCCGCGCGCATCGCCGAGCATCCGCGCGGGCTGCCGGTGCAGACGCTGCGCAAGGTGTTCCAGCGCATCACCGGCGCGATCGCGCGCGCCCATGCGCTGGGCATCACCTACGGCAACCTGAAGCCCTCAAACATCATCGTCGATGCCAACGACGAGCCCTTCATCCTGCCGGTCGGCCGGCGGCGCGAGCGCTTGCGTGACGCGCGCCACCTGTCCGAACTGCTGTCGCGCCACCGGGCCGCCGCCGACGCCGGCCTGCCGGCCGCGGACGCCGACCTGGAAGACCTGGCGTATCTGGTACCCGACCACTTCGGCGAGCAGATCGACCCGGTCGACCCGCGGCTGTCGGACCAGTACATGCTGGGGCTGCTCGCGTTCGAGATGGCGACCGGACAGCGCCCGTTGCGCACTCCCGAGCCGCAGCGCCTGCTGACGGACGGCCGGGCCGCCTTCGTCGATCTGCCACCGATCAGCGCCCACCGGCGTCTGTGCCCGGAGCGCGTCGTCGAGCTCGTCGCCCGCATGACCGCGCGCAGCCCGGTGCGCCGCTACGCTGACCTGCCGACCGTGATCGAAGAGCTGCGGGCGATCGAGGACATGAGCCTGGCGATCGCACGCGACAGCTACCGCCGCTGCGCCGCGGCGCCAGCATTCGACCGCATGTTCTTCGAACGTTTCTACGACGAGTTCCTGCGCCGCTGCCCGAACGCGCGACCGCTGTTCGAACGTTTCCGCGCCGACGACTGGCGACGCCTGCACGTGATGATCAAGGAGGCCGTGCTGCTGTTGTTCGCGTTCCGCCAGCAGGGCGACGCCGACGCCGAGCCGAACGTGCTCAGCCGCGTCGCGGCAGCGCACCGTGGGGTGCCGCAGTGGTACTACGTCGATTTCGTCGATGCGCTGCTGCTGACGGTCTGCGGCGATGCCGCGCGCGAGCTGCCGCCGTTCGACCCCGAGTGCGCCGTGCCGTCCCAGCGCGACGCGGTCGAGGAACACTGGCGCGCCGCGCTCGGCCCGGGTGTGGACTACATGCGCCGGCGCGCCGAGCTGCCGCCCGGCTGACCCGACGGGCCTCGGCCGGGCCCGAAGCGGCTCAGGCGCAGAGCAGCCCGCGCTGCTCGATGAAGCGCACCACTGTGTCGAGCCCGGCGCGGGTCTTGAGGTTGGTCATCACGTACGGGCGTCGGCCAGCGTGGTCGGGGCGCATGCGGCGCGTGTCGGCCTCCATCACCGCGAGGTCGGCGCCGACATGCGGCGCGAGGTCGGTCTTGTTGATCACGAACAGGTCGCTCTTCGTGATGCCGGGGCCGCCCTTGCGCGG
>JBDTUO010000507.1:0-2533 GCA_040007675.1 Rubrivivax sp. | reverse complement strand
CGCCGCGCCACTACGCCTACCTGAAGATCAGCGAGGGCTGCAACCACCGCTGCACGTTCTGCATCATCCCGTCGATGCGGGGCGACCTCGTGTCGCGCCCCGTCGGTGACGTGCTGAACGAAGCGCGTGCGCTGTTCGACTCCGGCGTCAGGGAGCTCCTCGTCGTCAGCCAGGACACGAGCGCGTACGGGGTCGATGTCAAGTACCGCACCGGCTTCTGGGACGGCCAGCCGGTGCGCACCCGCATGCTCGATCTCGTGCGCAAGCTGGGCGAGATCGCCGCCCCGCACGGTGCCTGGGTGAGGTTGCACTACGTGTATCCGTACCCGCACGTCGACGAGATCCTGCCGCTGATGGCCGACGGGCTGGTGCTGCCGTACCTCGACGTGCCGTTCCAGCACGCCCACCCCGACGTGCTGCGGCGCATGAAGCGACCGGCCAGCGGCGAGCGCAACCTGGAACGGCTGGCGCGCTGGCGCGAGCTGTGCCCCGAACTCGTCGTCCGCTCGACCTTCATCGCCGGCTTTCCGGGCGAGACCGAAGCCGAGTTCGAGACCCTGCTCGATTTCCTGCGCGAGGCGCAGATCGACCGCGCCGGCTGCTTCGCGTATTCGCCGGTCGACGGTGCCGCGGCGAACGCGCTCGACGGTCAGCTGCCGGCCGCCGAGCGCGAGGCGCGCCGTGGCCGCGTGATGGCGGTGACGGAGGCCGTGTCCACCGCGCGGCTCGAGCGCCGGGTCGGCGCCACGATGCAGGTGCTGGTCGACGAGGCGCCGGCGATGGGCCGGCGTGGCGCCTGGGCGCGCAGCTACGCCGACGCGCCGGAAATCGATGGCCGCGTGAGGTTGTTGCCGCCGACCAAGGCGTCGGTGCGCCTGCAGGCGGGCAGCTTCGCGCGGGCACGCATCGTCGCCACCGAGGGCCACGACCTGGTCGCGACGCCGGCCTGAAGCATGACCGACGACGCCAGCACCACCGGGCTGATCCACCACCCGTACGAGGCGCCTGCCGGGTTCCGCGCCCCGCAGCTCGGGGTGCACAAGGCCTCGACGATCATCTTCCCCGACCTCGCGACGATGCGCCGGCGCGACTGGCGCCACAAACACGGCTACACCTACGGCCTGCACGGCACGCCGACGAGTTTTGTGCTCGAGGAGCGCATCGCCCACCTCGAAGGCGGGCGCCAGTGCGTGCTGGCGCCGAGTGGCCTGGCGGCGATCGCCCTCGTCGACCTGGCGCTGCTGCGCAGCGGCGACGAGCTGCTGATCCCGGACAACGCCTACGGCCCGGGGCGCGACTTCGCGCACTACGATCTGGCCCGCTGGGGCATCACGCATCGGCTGTACGACCCGGCCGACGCCGCCGCGCTCAGCGCGCTGATCGGCCCGGCCACGCGGCTGGTCTGGCTCGAGGCCCCCGGCTCGGTGACGATGGAGTTCCCCGACCTGCGCGCGCTGGTGGCGGCGGCGCGCGCGAAGGGCGTCACGACGGCGCTGGACAACACCTGGGGCGCCGGCATCGGCCTGCGCGGCTTCGAGTTCGGCATCGACATCGTGATGCAGGCGCTGACCAAGTTCCCGTCCGGCGGCGGCGACGTGCTGATGGGCTCGGTGACGACCGTCGACGACGCGCTGCACCAGCGCATCAAGATGACCCACATGGGTCTCGGGTTCGGTGTGGGCTCGAACGACGTCGAGGCGGTGCTGCGCTCGTTGCCATCGCTCGCGCTGCGCTACCACGCGCACGACCGCAGTGCGCGCGCGCTGGCCGGCTGGCTGCAGACGCGACCGGAGGTCGCGCACGTGCTGCACCCGGCACTGCCGGGGTCGCCTGGCCACGACCACTGGCGAAGCAGCAGCAACGCCGCCGCGGGGCTGTTTTCGGTCGTCTTCGATCCGCGTCACGACGCCGCGAGCGTCGACCGGTTCGTCGAGGCGCTGCGGCTGTTCTCGATCGGCTACTCGTGGGGCGGGCCGATGAGCCTGGTGGTGCCGTACCAGCTCGAACGCCTGCGCGCGGTGCCGCCGTACGAGGGCACGCTGGTGCGGTTCTCGATCGGGCTCGAGGCCGAGGCCGACCTGCGCGCCGACCTGGCGCAGGCGCTGAAAGTGTTCGAGCGCCGCTGAGCGGCGGCGCCGGCAAGGCCTCACCAGCGTTCGCCGTCAGCCGTTCGACGACACCTTGTTGCGCATCAGGCGGCCCTTCTCCCGGTCCCAGTCACGCGCCTTCTCGGTGTTGCGCTTGTCGTGCATCGCCTTGCCCTTGGCGAGCGCGATCTCGACCTTCATGAGGCCGCCCTTGTAGTGCAGGTTCAGCGGCACCAGCGTGAAGCCCTTCTGCTCGACCTTGCCGACGAGGCGCCGGATCTCGTCCTTCTTCATCAGCAGCTTCTTCGTCCGGTCGGGCTCGGGCAGCACGTGCGTGGACGCGGCGCCGAGCGCGTTGATGCGCAGCCCGATGAGGAACAGTTCGCCGTTGCGGATGACGACGTAGCCGTCGGTCAGCTGCACCTGGCCGGCCCGGATCGCCTTGA
>JBDTUO010000506.1:0-2535 GCA_040007675.1 Rubrivivax sp. | reverse complement strand
CTCGGCTCAGGTGTCCTCTTCGTTGCGCGCCTGCCAGAGGTCGACCAGCATCATCACGACGCCGATCGCCGTCACCACGATCATCGCCGGTTCCATGATCTTGAGCACGAAGCTGGCCAGGAACGCGATCATCAGCACGGCACCGACGAGGCCGAACAGCAGTTTCCTCATCATCGGGTGTCTCCTCGGAGTGCGGCCTGCACGGTGTCGGTCAACCAGCGCGCAGTGCGCAGCAGCCGGGCGTCGTCGCCGCGCCGGCCGACCAGTTGCACGCCGATCGGCAGACCGTCGGCGCCGTGCAGCAACGGCAGGCTCAGCGCCGGCAGGCCCAGGAAGGTCCACAGCGTGCACATCACGGGGTCGCCGGTGGCGTGCAGCCCGGCCGGCGCGGTGCCGAGTGTGGCGGGCGTGAGCACAGCATCGAAATGATCGAACACCGAATCAAGGCCCTCGAGCAGCACCGGCACCCGCGCCAGCGCCTGCCGGTACGCCACCGCGCTGACCTGCCGCCCGCGCTCGATCTGGCTGCGCAGCGAGTCCGACAGTTGCGCGCGGCCCCGGTCGTACTCGACCTCGAACGAGCCGGCGATGTCGGCCTCCATCACCGTGCGGTGCCAACCGATCGCGTCGGCCGCACTGGTCGGCAGCTCGAAGGGCGCGACCCGCCCCGTGAGCAGCTCCAGCAGCTCGCCGAACGCGGCCTGCGCGTCGGGCGCGACGCGGTCCCAGAACGGCGTCGCGACCCAGGCCAGCGCCGGCGTCATCGGTGTCGTGGCGGCCCCCACGCGGCGCAGCGGCGGCACCGCCTGCAACCGCGTCAACGGGTCGGCGGGGTCGTGGCCGGCCAGCGCCTCAGCCAGCAACGCGACGTCGTCGATCGAGCGCCCGAACACGCCTACCGCGTCGAGCGGCGGGCTCTGCGTCAGCACACCGGTGCGCGAAATCAGCCCGGCGCTGGGCTTGAAGCCGACGACGCCGCAGAACGACGCCGGCCGGATCACCGAGCCGTTGGTCTGCGTGCCGACTGCGACCGCCACCATGCCGGCAGCGACCGCCGCCGCCGAGCCGCTCGACGAGCCACCGGGCGTGTGGCCGGCATGGTGCGGGTTGCGCGTCTTGCCCGGTGCATAGGTCGCGAGCTCGGTCGTCACCGTCTTGCCCATCACGAGCCCGCCGGCGGCGCGCAGCCGCCGCACCAGCGTCGCGTCGGTCGTCGGCCGGCGGCCGGCATGCAGCACGGTGCCGTCCTCGGTCGGCAGGTCGGCCGTGTCGATGATGTCCTTGATGCCGACCGGCAAGCCGGCCAGCGCACCGTCGGCGCGACCGAGCGCGCGCAGGTCGTCGGCCTGCTCGGCCTGCGCGAGCAGATGTGCACGGTCCAGGTGGGCCCAGGCCTGCACCTCGGCGTCGACCGCGTCGACGCGCGCCAGCAGCGCCTGCGCGTACTCGACGGCCGAGAACTCGCCGGCGCGCAGGCGCTCGCAGGCGTCGACGGCGCCGAGCCCGGCCAGGGTCGCAGGGTCGCTGCTCATCGGCCGTAGAGCACGTCCGGCAGCCATTCGACGAGCGGCGGGAACACGTAGACCGCAGCCATCGCGACGAAGACCATCGACAGGAACGGCAGGCAGCCCTTGAAGATCGTCACCAGCTGCACCCCCGGCGGCGCAACGCCCTTCAGGTAGTAGGCCGACATCGCCATTGGTGGCGTCAGGAAGGAGGTCTGCAGGTTCAGCGCCACCAGGATGCCGAAAAAGATCGGGTCGACGCCGAAGTGCTGGAGCAGCGGCAGGAAGATGGGCACGAAGATGATGATGATCTCGCTCCACTCGAGCGGCCAGCCGAGCAGGAAGATGATCAGCTGCGTCAGCAGCAGGAAGGTCACGGTGTTGAGGTCGAGCCCGAGCACGAACTCCTTGATGACGGCCTCGCCGCCGAGGTAGCTGAAGATCGAGCTGAAGGTCCACGAGCCGACGAACAGGTAGCACACCATCGCAGAGGTGCGCGCGGTCAGGTACACCGCCTCGCGCAGCTTGGTCCAGCTCATCGCGCGGTAGATGAACGCGAGCAGCACCGAACCGAGCGCGCCGATCGCGGCCGCCTCGCTCGGCGCCGCCAGGCCGAACAGGATCGCGCCGAGCACCGACATGATCAGCGCCGCCAGCGGCAGGAAGGCCTTGGCCAGCAGCAGCAAGACCTCGAAGAAGCCCATCACCTGCTCGTCCTTCGGCAGCCGGGGCATCAGGGCCGGGTTCATGACCGCCCGCACGATGACGTAGCCCATGTACAGGCCCGCGAGCAGGAAGCCGGGCAGCAGCGCGGCGGCGTACAGCTTGACGACCGAGACCCCGGCCGTCGCCGCGTAGACGATCAGCATGATAGACGGCGGGATCAGGATGCCCAGCGTGCCGCCGGCGCAGATGACGCCGGCCGAAATGCTCGGGTCGTAGCGTGCCTTCAGCATCGCCGGGAATGCGAGCAGCCCCATCAGCGTGACGACCGCGCCGACGATGCCGGTGGCGGTGGCGAACAGCGCGC
>JBDTUO010000505.1:0-2539 GCA_040007675.1 Rubrivivax sp. | reverse complement strand
ATGACGCCAGGCGCGATAACACGCAATCGCGGCGGTCAGCATCACCGGCTGCGTGTTCGTCGTGAGCTCCAGCGCCTCCTTCGGGCCGGCATGGATCAGCGCACCGAGGTCCTCGTCGAGCGCCGCCGAGGCCTCCGCTAGCGTCGCGCGCACGGCCGGGTGATCGCCCCAGCCATCGAGCATGCCGACAGACTGCGAGCCCTGGCCGGGAAAGACGAAGGCGAAGGCGGACATGGAAAGGAAGTCTCCGGTGGGGCGCCGGTGGCGGCACCCGATCGATGGTGTCGGGCGTGGGACCCTTGTGTCAGTAGTCGAGCAGCACGGCGCCCCACGTGAAGCCGCCGCCCACCCCTTCGAGCATCACGGTGTCGCCGCGCCGGATCTTGCCGCTGCGCACCGCGACGTCGAACGCCAGCGGAATCGATGCGGCCGAGGTGTTGCCGTGCTCGTCGACGGTGACGATCAGCTTGTCGGTCGACAGCTTCAGCTTGCGTGCCGTGCCGTTCATGATGCGGATGTTGGCCTGGTGCGGGATCAGCCAATCCAGATCGTCCTCGGTGCGCCCGGCCTTCTTCAGTACCGCGCGCGCCGACTGCTCCAGCACGCCGATGGCGAGCTTGAACACCGCCTGGCCGTCCATCTTCAGCAACGGATCGCCGAGCACCTGCCCGCCGGATACCGTGCCGGGCACGCACAGGATGCCGACGTGGCGGCCGTCCGCGTGCAGATCGCTCGCGAGCAGGCCGGGCGTGTCGCTGCCCTCGAGCACGACGGCGCCCGCACCGTCGCCGAACAGCACGCAGGTGGTGCGGTCGTCGAAGTCGAGCAGGCGCGAGAACACTTCGCTGCCCACCACCAGCGCGCGCGTCGCAGCAGCGGTGCGGATCATCGCGTCGGCCACCGTCAGCGCATAGACGAAGCCGGAGCACACCGCCTGCACGTCGAACGCCGGGCAGCCCGCGATGCCGAGCTTGGCCTGCAGAATGGACGCCGTCGACGGAAACACCATGTCGGGTGTCGAGGTGGCGACGATGATCAGGTCGATCTCGTCGGCGCGCCGGCGCGCCGCCTCGAGCGCGTGGCGCGCTGCGTGCAGCGCCATGTCGCTCGCGTTGACGCCGTCGGCCGCGAAGTGGCGCGCCCGGATGCCGGTGCGCTCGACGATCCAGTCGTTCGAACTCTCCACGCCGCGCGCCGCGAGTTGCGCGACCAGTTCGTCGTTGGTGACCCGGCGCGGCGGCAGGTGGCTGCCGGTGCCGGTGATGCGGGTACAGGGGCTCGCTGTCGTCATGCGGCTTGCGGGTTCGGCGTCAGAGCGCTCGTCGGCACGGCCTGCAGCGTCTCGGTGATGCGGTCGTGCACGCGGTCGAGCAGCCGGTTGCGCGCCGCATCATAAGCGCGCGACAGCGCCTGCTCGAACGCGTAGGCGTCGGCCGATCCGTGGCTCTTGAACACCAGGCCCTTGAGCCCGAGCAGCGCCGCGCCGTTGTAGCTGCGCGGGTCGACCCGGCGCTTGAAGCGGTTCAGCACCGGCAGCGCGGCCAGCGCCGCCAGCTTGGTCAGCGGGCTGCGCGTGAACTCCTGGCGGATGAAATCCGACAGCATCGACGCCAGGCCTTCGGCCGTCTTCAGCAGCACGTTGCCGACGAAGCCGTCGCAGACGACGATGTCGGTCGTGCCCTTGAAGATGTCGTCACCTTCGACGTTGCCGTGGAAGTTGATCTCGCCGGCCGCGTCGGCCGCGCGCAGCAGTTCACCCGCGAGCTTGATCGTCTCGCTGCCCTTGATCGCCTCCTCGCCGATGTTCAGCAGGCCCACCGAGGGTTCCTCGTTGCCGCTGACGGCACCGACGAGCGCCGTGCCCATGACGGCGAACTGCAGCAGGTGCTCGGCGGTGCAATCGACGTTGGCCCCGAGGTCGAGCACGGTCGTGAAGCCGTCGTGGCGGTTCGGCATCACGGTGGCGATGGCGGGCCGGTCGATGCCATCCAGCGTCTTGAGCACGTAGCGCGCCACCGCCATCAGCGCCCCGGTGTTGCCGGCCGAGACGCAGGCCTGGGCACGCGGCGCGGCGCCGTCGGCCGCTGGCCTGAGCTGCGTGATCGCGACGCGCATCGATGAATCGCGGCGTTTGCGCAGCGCCACCTCGACCGTGTCGTTCATCGCGATCACCTCGGTGGCGGTGACCAGCGAGCAGCGTGCCCAGGCGGCGGCAGGCGCCAGCGCCTGGGCGGTGCCGACGAGCAGCAGTTCCACGTTCGGCTGGCGCTGCAGGAACGAGCGGCAGGCCGGCAGGGTGACGGCCGGACCGTGGTCGCCGCCCATGCAGTCCACGGCCAGCGTCACATGCTCCAGCGGCGCCGGGGCGAGGTGCGGATTCACGGGGCCATCATGCACGAAGCCCGGCGGGACAGGGCCTCGCGCCGGGCATCGCAGGGGACGGAGCCGCGGCCGGGGCCAGCGGCGGCCGACGACATGTCAGTTGTCGGCCTTGGTCTTCAGGACCTTGCGGCCGCGGTAGAAGCCGGTCGGGCTGATG
>JBDTUO010000504.1:0-2543 GCA_040007675.1 Rubrivivax sp. | reverse complement strand
TGACGAAGCGCAGCGTGTCCAGCCCGTAGTTGGCCAGCACCGGCCCCGGCGCCGGCGACACGAACAGCCCCGCCGCCGCCGACAGCACGAAGTAGCCGTGCGCGATGCGCTGGCCGAAGGCCGAGTCCTTCGCCGCGACGGCGTCGAAGTGCATGTAGAAGTAGTCGCCGCTGATGCCGCCGAAGGCGACGATGTCGGCCTCGGTCACGGTGCGCCGGTGCGTCGTCAGGCCCTCGCCGATCTTCAGGTCTTCGAAGTGCCGGCGGAACGGGTGGACCTCGCTCTCGGTGCGTGCGGCGCCGCGCACGTATTCGCCCGTGACCGCCGCCAGCATCGTCGGCGATCCCTGCAGCGCGGCGCGCTGCAGGTAGTGCTTGACGGCGCGCAGCCCACCGAGCTCCTCGCCGCCCCCGGCACGGCCGGGCCCGCCGTGCTTGAGCTGCGGCAGCGGCGAGCCGTGGCCGGTCGATTCGATCGCTGCCTCGCGGTCGAGCACCAGCAGCCGGCCGTGGTGCGCCGCGGCCACCGGGATGGCGCGCGCCGCGATCGCCGGGTCCTTGGTCACCAGCGTGCCGACCAGGCTGCCGCGGCCGCGCGCGGCGAGCGCGAGCGCCTCGTCGAGCTCGTCGTAGGCCATCAGCGTGCTGACCGGGCCGAAGGCCTCGACGTCGTGCGCGGCGCTGGTCGCGGGGTCGCGCGCGATCAGCAGCGTCGGCGCGAAGAAGGCGCCGTCGGCGGTGCCGGCACCGACCGGCGCGAACCCGTCGGTCCCGCCGCAGAGGCGCTCGGCGCCGCGCAGCAGCTCGGCCACGCGCTCGGCGACGTCACCCTGCTGCGCCTTCGACGCCAGCGCGCCCATGCGCACGCCCTCGACCGCCGGGTCGCCGACCACCGTCTTCACCAGCCGCGCGCGCAGCCGCTCGGCCACCGCGTCGAGGTGCCGTCGGGGCACGATCGCGCGCCGGATCGCGGTGCACTTCTGGCCCGCCTTGGCCGTCATCTCGCGCGCCACTTCCTTGACGAAGAGATCGAACTCCTCGTCGTCGGGCGTCACGTCGGGCGCGAGGATCGCGCAGTTCAGCGAGTCGGCCTCGGCGTTGAACGGGACCGAGTGGCGAATCAGGTTCGGGCGCACGCGCAGCGTCGCGGCGGTGTCGGCCGAGCCGGTGAACGTGACGACGTCCTGGCCATCGAGGCGGTCGAGCAGGTCACCGGTGCCGCCGATCACGAGCTGCAGGCTGCCCTCGGGCAGCAGCCCGGAATCGAGCATCAGCCGCACGCAGGCTTCGGTCAGGTAGCTGGTCGCGGTGGCGGGCTTGGCGATGCACGGCATGGCGGCCAGAAAACTCGGCGCGAACTTCTCCAGCAACCCCCAGACCGGAAAGTTGAAGGCGTTGATGTGCACCGCGACGCCACCGCGCGGCACCAGGATGTGCGTGCCGGCGAAGCGCCCCTGTTTGCCGAGCGGCATCGCCGGGCCCTCGTGCACCAGGTTGCCCGAGGGCAGTTCGGCGCTGCCGAGGCTGGCGTAGGCGAACAGGGTGCCACTGCCCCCCTCGATGTCGACCCAGCCGTCGGCGCGCGTCGCACCGGTGTGCGCCGAGACGGCGTAGAGCGCCTCCTTCTTCTCGATCAGCAGCTTGGCCAGCGCCTTCAGGATCGCTGCGCGCTGCTGGAAGTCGGTCTTCATCAGCGCTGGCACGCCGACGCGGCGCGCATGCTCGACCGCGGCGCCGAAGTCGAGCGCCTCGGCGTGGGTGGCGGCCACCGGGTGCCCGTCGATCGCGCTGCGCAGCGTCTGCGCGGCCGTGCGGCCGACCCATTCGCCGGCGATGTGGCTCTGGAGCACGTCAGGAGGGTTCATGGGGTGGGGGTCTCGCGGTGGGTTCGGGGGGCCGGCGCGGGAGCCGCGGCCGCTGGCGGCACGGCGACCGTTTCGAGGCCGCCGAGAAAGAGGTCGGCAACCACCGGTGCCATCGCGGCGTGGTCGAGGGTGCCGTTCGGCCGCAGCCAGGTGAACAGCCAGTTGATCATGCCGAACAGCAACATCGTCAGCGGCTTGGCCAGCGCCGCGGTCTGCAGATCGGGGCGGATCTGCCCGACGACCCGCGCGAACACGGCGACGACCTCGCGTTCACGGCCGAGGATTCGCGCCTGGTCGGCCAGGCCGAGAAAACGCACGTCCTCGGTCAGCACGCGGTGCGCGTCTTGCGCGTCGGCATACTCCTCGAGGATGCGCAGGATCAGTTCACGCAGTCGATCGCGCGGCGGCAGCGGCAAGCCCAGCACCTCGTGCGCCATCGCGTGCAGGCGCAGCACGTGTTCGTCGCAGATGCTCGCGAGCAGCGCATCCTTGTCGCGGAAGTAGTGGTAGATGGTCGGCTTGGAGACGCCACAGGCCTCGGCAACGGCGTTCATCGACGTCGCCGCATAGCCGTGCTGCGCGAACAGCCCGGATGCGCGGCGCAGGATCAGCCCGCGCTGGTCGTCGTAGGTGGCGGCCCTGCCACGCGCCATGTCAGCCCCGCGCCACGCCGTGCCGG
>JBDTUO010000503.1:0-2546 GCA_040007675.1 Rubrivivax sp. | reverse complement strand
TGCTGATGTACGGCGTGGTCTGGGTCTCGCTGATCTGGATGTACTGGACCGAGGTTCGCAAGACCGAAATGATGGGCCGCAACGCGCCCGTGTCGCCGCTGTCGCGCAGCTTTGCGCGCTGAGAGTGCAAGGAGAAGTTCTGATGAACAAGAACACGACGATCCTGGCGACACCGAGCGTCTCCGGTGGATCCGACATTGTCGATTGGCGCCCCGAGGATGACGCCTTCTGGGCGTCCACCGGCAAGAAGGTGGCGTACCGCAACCTGTGGCTCTCGATTCCGGCGTTGCTCTGCGGCTTCGCCGTGTGGGGCATGTGGGGCATCATCACCGTGCAGATGCTCAACCTGGGCTTCCCGTTCACCCAGGCCGAACTGTTCACGCTCACCGCCATCGCGGGCATTGCCGGGGCCACGATGCGCATCCCGGCGTCGTTCCTGATCCGCCTGGCCGGCGGGCGCAACACCATCTTCCTGACCACCGCGATGCTGCTGGCGCCCGCGCTGGGCACGGGCATCGTGTTGCAGCACAAGGACTGGCCGCTGTGGGCGTTTCAGCTGATGGCGCTGTGGTCGGGTGTCGGCGGCGGCAACTTCGCCAGCTCGATGTCCAACATCAGCACGTTTTTCCCGAAGCGGCTGCAGGGCACCGGGCTGGGTCTCAATGCAGGCCTCGGCAATTTTGGCGTGACGGCGATGCAGATCGTGATCCCGCTGGTCATGACCGTGGGCCTGCTCGGATCCTTCGGCGGCGCGCCCGAGGTCCTGCTGCACGACTCGGGCTGGATCTTCGGCAGGATTCCCGCCGGCACGCCCACCTGGATCCAGAACGCGGGATTCACATGGGTGCTGTCGCTGGTGCCGTTGTCGATCCTGTGCTGGTTCGGCATGAACAACCTGAAGACGATCTCGCCGGCCACCGGCAATCCCGTCGTCGCGTTCTCGAAGATCATCTACCTCTACACGCTCGCGTTCGTGCCGTCGATCTTCATGCTGTACCTGTACCTGCCGGCGCCGACCGGACTGGGTCTGCTCAACATGTGGGTGGCGATTCCGCTGGACATCGGCGCGGCCTTGCTGGTGATGAAGCTGGCTGCGTTCGGCCCCATGAAGGAGGGTGTGGCCAAGCAGTTCGAGATCTTCCGCAACAAGCACACCTGGTCCATGACGACGCTGTACATCGTCACCTTTGGTTCCTTCATCGGGTTCTCGATGGCCTTGCCGCTGTCGATGAAGGTGATCTTCGGCGTCAGCCACGTGCCGGATGCGAACGGCGTCATGCAGCACACGCTTGACAATCCCAATGCGCCGGCGGTGTTGGCCTTCGCCTGGATCGGGCCGTTCGTCGGCGCGCTGATCCGACCCGTGGGGGGTTGGATCGCCGACAAGATCGGCGGCTCCATCGTGACCCAGTGGGTCTCGGCGACGATGGTGGTGGCGTCCGTCGCGGTGGGCTACGTGATGATGAAGGCCTACCACTCGGCCACTCCCGAACAGTACTTCTTCATCTTCCTGGCGCTGTTCGTCGTGCTCTTCGCCGCCAGTGGCATCGGCAACGGTTCGACCTTCCGCACCATCGGCGTCATCTTCGATCGTCAACAGGCCGGCCCGGTGCTCGGGTGGACCTCGGCGGTCGCGGCCTATGGCGCCTTCATCGCGCCGGTGGTGATCGGCCAGCAGATCAAGCTGGGCACGCCCGAGATGGCGATGTATGGCTTTTCCGTCTTCTACGGCCTGTGCCTGGTGCTGAACTGGTGGTTCTACCTGCGCGCCGATGCGGTCATCAAGAACCCCTGATCGAGGCCGTCGACGCGACCCGGCTGATCGGCGCCATGGCGGCCATGCCCATCATTCATCACTGGAATCCGGAGGATCGCGGGTTCTGGAACCGGTCCGGCCGGAGCGTGGCCACGCGCAACCTGTGGCTGTCGATCCCGGCACTCACGCTGGCTTTCGCGGTGTGGATGCTGTGGTCCGTGGTGGTGGTGCATCTGCCGGCGGCCGGCTTCAACTTCTCGACCAACCAGCTCTTCTGGCTGACGGCTCTGCCGGCCCTGTGCGGCGCGACGCTTCGCATCTTCTATGCGTTCGCCGTGCCCATTGTCGGCGGCCGCCGATTCACCGCGCTGGCGACCGCGAGCCTGTTGCTGCCCGCGATGGGCATCGGCTTCGCGGTGCGGAACCCCGCCACCCCCTACGAATGGATGGTCGCACTGGCCATGTTGTGCGGTCTTGGCGGCGCCAACTTCGCCAGCTCGATGGCGAACATCAGCTTCTTCTTTCCCAACGCGCGCAAGGGCTACGCACTGGGCCTGAATGCAGGTCTCGGGCACCTGGGCGTTGCCATCGTCCAGCTGGTGGTGCCACTGGTGATCGGCGTGGGGACCTTCGGCGTCTTCGTCGGCACCTCGCAAGCGACGGCACAAGGGCCGATGTGGCTCCAGAACGCCGGCTTCATCTGGGTGCCCTTCATCGTCGTCAGCGCCGCCGCTGCGTGGTTCGGCATGGACGATCTGGCCGATACCAAGGCTGGTTTTTCCGAGCAGGC
>JBDTUO010000502.1:0-2551 GCA_040007675.1 Rubrivivax sp. | reverse complement strand
ACTAGTGCCCGTAGACCAGATCGCGCAGGAACAGCGACAACGAGGGCACGTAGCTGATCACCATGAGGCAGGCCAGCACGACCAGCACGAATGGCACCAGGTCGCGAATGATGCGGTCGACCGAGATCCGGGCGACCGTGCTGGCGGCGAACAGGTTGACGCCGAACGGCGGCGTGATCATGCCGAGCGCGAGGTTGACCACCATCACCATGCCGAAGTGGATCGGGTCGATGCCGAAGTGCACCGCCACCGGCGCCAGGATGGGCGCCAGCACGAGGATCGCGGCGCTCGTCTCGATGAACATGCCGATCAGGAACAGTGCGACGTTCACGCCGAGAAGGAAGTAGCCCGGCGACTGCAGCACATCGACCAGCCAGCGGCCGATGACATCGGGCACACCGGCGCGTGTGATCAGGTAGGCGAACAGCCCGGCATTGGCGATGATGAACATCACCACCGCGCTGGAGATGGCTGACTTGCGCAGGATCTTCAACAGGTCCGCCAGCTTGATCTCGCGGTAGATGAGCGTGCCGATGATCAGCGCGTAGAACACCGCGACCGCGGCCGCCTCGGTGGGCGTGAAGATGCCGCCGTAGATGCCGCCGAGGATGATGACCGGCATCAGCAGCGCCCAGAACGCCTTCAGCGAGGCGCTGCCGAAGCGCAGCCGCTCGTCGCCGTCGTTCTTGCCCCATCCCTTGACCCGGCAGTAGAGGAACACGAACAGCATCAGGCTGGCGCCGATGAACAGGCCCGGGCCGATGCCGGCGATGAACATCTCGCCGATCGACACCTCGGCGCTCACGCCGTACAGGATCATCGGGATCGACGGCGGGATCACGACCCCCAGCTCGGCCGACGTGGCCTGCAGCGCGGCCGCGAACGGCCTCGGGTAGCCGTGCTTGACCAGCGCAGGGATCAGGATCGCGCCGATCGCGAAGGTCGTGGCCACCGACGAGCCCGACACCGCCGCGAAGATCATGCAGGTGAGCACGCAGGTCATCGGCAGGCCGCCCTGCACCCCGCCGACGATGCTCTTGGCGAAATCGACGAGCCGACGCGAGATGCCGCCCGTCTCCATGATGTTGCCGGCGAGGATGAAGAACGGGATCGCCGCCAGCGGGAACTTGTTCAGCGAGTTGAACATCTCCTTGACGGAGGTCAACATGTGCGCGTGGCTCAGCTGGATGCCCACGATGGCCGACAGGCCGATCGATACCGCCACCGAGATGGTGAGTGCGAAGCACAGCACCATCGTCACGAGGATGGTCACGCTCATAGAGCGGTCTCGAGTTCGTGGCGACGCGGCTCGATCCAGTGACCGACGATGCCCAGCACGCTGAACAGGCCGCCCACCGGCAGCGCCAGATAGGCCCAGAACATCGACACGTCCTCGAGCCCGATCACGGTCTGCACCCGGCCGCGGACTGCGTAGTCCCAGCCCCACCAGATCACGACGGCGATCAGCATCAGTGCGGCCATCGCCGCGATGGCGGCGAAGATGCGCCGGCCGATGACGCCGCTGCGCCGGTGCAGCACATCGACGTTGATCATGGCGCCGTTGCGAAAGGCCGGCGCGATGCCGAGGAACACCATCCAGATCAGGCTGAAGCGGATCAGCACCTCGGTCCATTCCGCCGGCGCCTCGAAGACGAAGCGCATGACGACCTGGAACAGGCCCAGGCTGGCCGCGACGGCCAGCATCGCGCACGAGCCCAGCAGCGCCAGCGCGGTGCTCCGCTGTTCGAGGCGCAGAAACAGGTGCTTCATGGCTGCTCGCGGCAGGTCAAGCCCACCCGCCCAGACGGGGCCCGGGCGGCTGGACACCGGCGACGTGGCCCGAGCCGGGGCCGCGAGGCGCTCACTTGGCGTTGCGGATGCGGTCGATGTTGTCCTTGCCGAACTGCTTCTCGAAGTCCGCCAGCACCGGCGCCATCTTGGCTGCGAACTGGGCCTTGTCGACGTTGTCGATCACGGTCACGCCCTTGCTGCGCAGGTACTCCACGCCCTTGGCGTCATCGGCATCGACGCGAGCGCGGTTCAGCACCGTGCCGGACTTGGCCGCCTCGACGAAGATCTTCTGGTCTTCGGGGCTGAGCTTGTCGAACATCGCCTTGTTCATGATGAACAGCGCAGGCGAAAACACGTGACCGGTCAGCGATACGTGTTTCTGCACCTGGTCGAACTTGGCCGCCATGATCACCGACAGCGGATTCTCCTGCCCATCCACCGTGCCTTGCTGCAACGCGGTGAACACCTCCGGGAATGCCATCGGGGTCGGCACGATGCCGAGCGCCTTGTAGGCTGCGATGTGTACCGGGTTTTCCATCGTTCGCATCTTCAGACCCTTGAGGTCGTCGGGAGTGTTCACGTCGCGCTTGCTGTTGGTCATGTGGCGCACGCCGTTGTCGCACCAGGACAGGACCTTGAGCCCCTTGGACTCGAACTTCTTGGCGATCTCCTCGCCGATCGGGCCGTCGAGCACCAGGCGCGCATGGGCCTTGTCGCGGAACAGGAACGGGATGTCGAGGATGCGGGCCTCGGGCACGAA
>JBDTUO010000501.1:0-2551 GCA_040007675.1 Rubrivivax sp. | reverse complement strand
TTCCAGCAGGTCGGCGGCATCGACTGCCGGCCGATCACCGGCGAGATCACCTACGGCCTGGAACGGCTGGCGATGTACCTGCAGGGCGTCGAAAGCGTCTACGACCTCGAATGGACCGACGGCCTCAGCTACCGCGACGTCTACCACCAGAACGAAGTCGAGCAGAGCACCTACAACTTCGAGCACAGCGACATCGAGTTCCTGCTGCATGCGTTCGGTGCGCACGAGCGCCAGGCGCAGGCGCTGATCGGTGAACAGCTCGCGCTGCCGGCCTACGAGCAGGTGCTGAAGGCAGCCCACACGTTCAACCTGCTCGACGCGCGCGGTGCCATCAGCGTGACCGAGCGCGCGGCCTACATGGGCCGCATCCGCAACCTGGCGCGCAGCGTGGCGCAGAGCTACCTCGACAGCCGGGCGCGGCGCGGCTTCCCGCTCGCACCGCGGGCCTGGGCCGACGAGGTGTCGGCGCAGCGGGCCACGGCGGCCGCCAGCGCTGCGGCGCGATCGGCAGCATGAGCCCGACCCACAACCTGCTCGTCGAGTTGCTGGTCGAGGAGATGCCGCCGCGCGCGCTGAAGGCACTCGGCGAGGCGTTCGGCGCGGGTCTGCTGAGAGGCCTGCGCAGCCAGGGGCTGGCGGGCGACTCTTCAGCGCTGAACGTCTTCGCGACGCCGCGCCGGCTCGGCGCCCACATCAGCCACGTGCGGTCGGTGGCGCCGGACGAGCCGGTCAGCACGAAGCTGATGCCGGTCAGCGTCGGTCTGGACGCCGCGGGTGAACTGACGCCCGCGTTGCGCAGGAAGCTCGCGTCGCTCGGCGCCGAAGACACGCCGCCGGCGGCGCTGCGGCGGGACGGCACCGGCAAGGCCGAGGCGCTGTGGCTGGACCGCGTGCAGCCCGGTGCGATGCTCGCCGCCGGCCTGCAGGCGGCACTCGACGCGGCCCTCGCCGGGCTGCCGATTCCCAGGCTGATGCACTACCAGCTTGCCGACGGCTGGACCAGCGTGCCGTTCGTGCGGCCTGCGCACGGGCTGGTCGCGCTGCACGGGGCCGACGTCGTGCCGGTGCACGCGCTCGGCCTGGAGGCGGGCCGCGACACGCGCGGCCACCGCTTCGAGGCGGCACTCGACCCGGTGCGCCTGCTCGACGCCGACCACTACGAGCGCCAGCTCGCCGACCAGGGCGCGGTGATCGTCGGCTTCGCGGCGCGGCGGGCCGAAATCCAGCGCCAGCTCGCGAGCGCCGCGGCGGCCGAAGGCCTGGTGCCGATCGACGACGACGCCTTGCTCGACGAGGTGACCGCGCTGGTCGAGCGGCCCAATGTGCTGCGCTGCAGCTTCGACGTCGAATTTCTGGCGGTGCCGCCCGAGTGCCTCATCCTGACGATGAAGGCAAACCAGAAGTATTTCCCGCTGCTCGATGCGCCGGCGGACCAGGGCGGGCGGCTGACGAACCGCTTCCTCGTCGTCAGCAACATCCGGCCCGCCGACCCGTCGGCGGTGATCACCGGCAACGAACGTGTCGTGCGGCCGCGGCTGGCGGATGCGCGCTTCTTCTTCGACCAGGACCGCAGGCGCACGCTGGCCTCGCGGGTGTCGGGTCTGGGCAAGGTGATCTACCACGGCAAGCTCGGCACGCAGGGCGAGCGCGTCGAGCGCGTGCGCACGATCGCGCGCACGATCGGCGAGCGGCTGGGCGGCGCGGCGCTGGCCGCGCTGGCTGACGACGCGGCGCGTCTGGCCAAGGCCGATCTGCTGACCGACATGGTCGGCGAGTTTCCGGAACTGCAGGGCACGATGGGCGCGGCCTACGCGCGCCACGACGGCCTGCCGGAGGCGGTTGCCGACGCCATCGAGGACCACTACCGGCCACGCTTCGCCGGTGACGCGCTGCCGCGTGGCGACGCCGGCCTGGCGGTCGCGCTGGCCGACAAGCTCGAGACGCTGGCCGGGCTGTTCGGCATCGGCCAGACCCCCACCGGCGACAAGGACCCGTTCGCGCTGCGCCGTCACGCGCTCGGCATCGTGCGCATGCTGGTCGAGCGTGACCTGCCGTTGCCGCTGCCGTGGCTGATCGACACCGCGTTCGACGCCTTCCCGCCGGGGCACGGCAGCGCGCAGGCTGCCGTGCGGCAGTTCATCGAGGAGCGCCTCGCGGGCGCGCTGCGCGAACAGGGGCACCACACGCGGGACGTCGACGCCGTCGTCGCACTGCGGCCCGCACGCTGGGGCGAGATCCCGAAGCGCCTGGCGGCCGTGCGCGCCTTCGCCTCGCTGCCCGAGGCAGCGGCGCTGGCGGCGGCGAACAAGCGGGTCGGCAACATCCTGCGCAAGTCAGACGAGGTGACGACGACGTCGCCCGATCCGGCGCTGCTGCGCGAGCCGGCCGAGCAGGCGCTGGCGGCCGCGCTGGCGCAGGTGGCGCCGGTCGCGCAGGCCGCGTTCGAGCGCGGCGACTACACCGCGTCGCTGCAGGCGCTGGCGGCGCTGCGCGGCCCGGTCGATGCCTTCTTCGACGGCGTGATGGTCAACGCCGACGACCCGGCGCTGCG
>JBDTUO010000500.1:0-2557 GCA_040007675.1 Rubrivivax sp. | reverse complement strand
TTGACGGCCGTCCAGCCGACCAGCTCGTCGTCGAAGAACACCGGCTTGAATGCCGCGACGTCGTTGTTCTGGTTGCCCAGCGTGAAGACGTCGTTGTGGAAGAACACGTCGCCGGGGTGGATGTCGCCGTCGAAGAGCTTGCGGATGTGTTTGCACACCGGCGCCAGCGAGAACGCCAGGATCGGCAGGTTTTCGGTCTGCTCGAGCATGCGGCCGTCAGCGTCGTACAGGCCGGTCACGTAGTCCTTGGCCTCGCACAGGATCGGGCTACGCGTGGTGCGCTCCATCGAGATGCTCATCTCGTCGGTGATCGACTTGAAGGTCCGTGCGTAGACCGACAGCAGGATCGGGTCGATGGTCATGCCGTGACCTCCAGTGTCCGGGCCGGCGCAGCGCTCACCAGCGCCTCGCGCCCCTTGGTGTGGAGCACGAACGAGCCAAAGGCGTCGACCACGCAGTCGAAGCTGTCGCTGACGAAGATCGCCGTCGTCTGCTGTTCGACCAGCGCCGGGCCGGTGATGCGGTTGCCGCAGCGCATGCGGTGGCCGTCGTAGACCGGCACCGCGGCGAAGGCGTCGCGCTCGGGGATGTAGACACTGCGGCGGCCCTTGCGCGCCGCACCGGCGTCGCTGCCGGCGTCGGGCTCGCTGCGGTAGGTCGGCCGGTCGGTGGCGCCGATCGCCTGCAGCCGCACATTGATGATCTCCACCGGCGTCGCTTCGCCTTCGAGCGCGTAGCCGTACAGGCGCCGGTGCTCGGCATGGAAGGCCCGCGCAATGGCGCCGGCATCACGCTCTTCGATCACGGCCAGCGGCAGCGCCACCGACACCTCGTGGTACTGGCGGATATAGCGGCAGTCGAGGCGCAGCTCGAAGCGCCGGCGCTCGGGCGCGATGTGTTCGCCGTCGAGCGCGCGTGCGCCCTCGTCGGCCATGGCGCCGACCAGCGCGCAAAGCTGCGGCCAGTCGATCGCCTCCAGCCGCGTGACGAAGGTGCGCACATGGTCGTGGCGCAGTTCGCACATCAGCATGCCGAAGGCGCACAGCACCGAGGCCTCGCGCGGCACGATCTGCAGCGGAATGCCGAGCTCGCTGCAGATCAGGCAGCCGTGGATCGGGCCGGCGCCGCCGCCGGGAATGAGCGGGAACTCACGCGGGTCGAAGCCGCGCTTGATCGTCACCTCGCGCACGCCCTGCGCCATGTTGTTGCAGGCCACGCGGTACATGCCGGCGGCGGCCTGTTCGATGGTGAGACCCATCGGCTGCGCGATGTGTTCGTCGATCGCGCGGCGCGCGGCCGCCACGTCCAGCGCCATGCTCCCGCCGGCGAAGAAGTCGGGGTCGAGATAACCCAGCACCACGTTGGCGTCGGTGGTGGTCGGCAGCGTGCCGCCGCGGCCGTAGCAGGCCGGGCCGGGGTCGGCGCCGGCGCTTTGCGGGCCCATGCGCAGCAGGCCGCCTTCGTCGAGCCAGCCGATCGAGCCGCCGCCGGCACCGATGGTGTGGATGTCGAGCATCGGCAGCGCGATCTTGTGGCGCGCGATCTCGCCGTCGTTCTTGAGCATCGGCGCGCCGACCGCAACCGAGGCCTCGAAGCTGGTGCCGCCCATGTCGGTGGTGATGCAGCGGTCCTGGCCATGCGCGCCGGCATAGAACAGCCCCGCGCCGGGGCCGCCCGCGGGGCCCGACAGCAGCGTCAGGGCTGCCTTGTCGCGCGCCGCCTGAGGCGAGATCACGCCGCCGTTGGACTGCATGATCAGCAGCAGCCCGGTGAAGCCGATGCCCGCCAGCCGCTCGACGAGCTGGTCGAGGTAGTGTTCGAGCTTGGGGCCGACGTAGGCGTTGAGCGCGGTGGTGCTGAGGCGTTCGTAGAAGCGGATCGATGGCAGCACCTCGGTGGAGACCGACACGTAGGCCCCGGGCATCTCGCGGCGCACCAGTTCGGCCGCCGCCTGTTCGTGCGCGGGCTGCGCGAACGAGTTCATGAAGCAGACCGCGACCGCCTGCACGCCCTCGGCGCGCCAGGCGGCGAGCGCCGCGCGCACCGCGTCCAGATCGAGCGGCGCGAGCTCGTGACCGTCGCGGTCGATGCGCCCGGCCACGCCGATGCGGCGCGCGCGCGGCACCAGCGGCTGCACATTGGTGTAGCGGTTGTCGTATTGCGCCTCGCGGATGCCGCGGCGCATTTCGAGCGCGTCGCGCACGCCTTCGGTGGTCAGCAGCGCGCAGCGTGCGCCGGTGGAGGTCAGCGTCGCGTTGGTGGTCACCGTCGTGCCGTGCACGATGGTCGAGATGGAGCGGGCGAAGTCCTGCAGCGACTGCGGAGGGTCGAGCGCCGCGGCGATCTGCGCCAGGCCTTCGACGACCGCGATCGACGGGTCGGCCGGTGTCGACAGGGTCTTGTGGATGCGTGGCGGTTGGCCGTCGCGCGCGACGACGAAATCGGTGAAGGTGCCGCCGACGTCGACTCCGATCTTCAGCGTCATGCGATGCTCTCCTTCGGGGTGGCGGTGGCGGTGGCGGTGGCGGTGGCGGTGGCGGCCGCTTCGGCGACCAGG
>JBDTUO010000499.1:0-2562 GCA_040007675.1 Rubrivivax sp. | reverse complement strand
CACCCGCGCCCGCACCCGCACCTGCGCCCGTGCGCCAACGCGACGCCGACCGCTCGCGCGAGGCGATCCTCGCTGCCGCGCGCGACGAGTTCGCCACCTATGGTCTGGGCGGCGCGCGCGTCGAGCGCATCGCGGAGCGCGCCGGCCTCAACAAGCGGCTGATCTACTACTACTTCGAACACAAGGATGCCCTGTTCCTGGCCGTGCTCGAGCAGACCTACCTCGGCATCCGCGAGGCCGAGAAGCAGCTCCACCTGAGCGACCTGCCGCCGGCCGCCGCGATCCGGCGCCTGACCGAGTTCACCTGGAACTACTACCTCGAGCACCCGGAGTTCCTGTCGCTGCTGAACAGCGAGAACCTGCACCGCGCGCGCCACCTCGCCGACTCGGCCCGGGTGCAGGAGATGAACTCGCCGCTGATCCGCACGCTGGGCGAGATCCTCGAACGCGGGCGCGCCGAAGGCGTCATGCGCGGCGGCATCGACCCGATGCAGCTCTACATCTCGATCGCCGGCCTGGCGTACTTCTACCTGTCGAACCGGCACACGCTGTCGTCCATCTTCGGGCGTGACCTGATGACGCCGAAGGCCTTGCACGAGCGGCTCAGCCATGTCTGCGACGTCATCCTCGGGTATGTCCTGAGGTCCTGAGCCGTTCAGCCCGTTGACACGGGTCGTCGCTCTTTCCACAATTCAACGTGTGGTGAATACAAACAGGAGACCTTCCATGCCCTCACCGGCCCTCGCCCTGCGCCTCGGCGCCACCGCCCTGCTGCTCGCCGGCACTGCCGCGCACGCCCAGTGGCAACCCAGCAAGCCGATCACGCTCATCGTGCCGTGGGCCGCAGGCGGCTCGACCGACCAGGTCACCCGCGTGACCGCGGCCGAGCTCGAGAAGGCACTGAACCAGAAGGTCGTGATCCTGAACCAGCCGGGGGCCTCGGGCTCGGTCGGCAGCAAGAACGCCGCCGACGCGCCGAAGGACGGCTACACGTGGACCGCGGGCGCCGCGAAGGACCTCGGCACCTACAAGGTGCTCGGCATGCTCGACACCAGCATCCAGGACTGGAACCTCTACCTCAACGTGGCCCACATCGCGGTCGTCGGCGTCAACGCTGACGCGCCGTACAAAACCATGCCCGAGCTGCTCGCGGCGATGAAGGCCAAGCCGGGTTCGGTCAGCGTCGCCACCGCCGGCGTCAACTCGAGCGGCCACTCGGCCATCGAGTCGATCGCACGCGCCGCTGGCGTGACCTACAAACACGTCACCTACGACGGCGGCAACCCCGCAGTCGTCGCCACCGTGGCCGGCGAGACCCAGGTCACGACGCAGCTCGCGGCCGAGCAGACCGAGATGATCCGCGCCGGCAAGATCCGTCCGCTGGCCGTCGTCGGTGACAAGGCGCTCGAGATCGAAGGCGTCGGCACGGTGCCGCCGCTGTCGCAGTTCATTCCCGGCTTCAAGGACCCGGTCAACTACTTCGGCATCTTCGTGCCGAAGGGCGTGCCGGCAGAAGTCACCACCACGCTCGACAAGATCTGGGCGACGACGATGGCCAACAACGAGGCGCTGCGCAAGTACGCCCAGGGCCGCGGCGCGCTGTTCGCTCCGCTGTACGGCAAGGAGGCGCAGGCCGCCGTGTTCCCGGCCATCCAGTCCTACGCCTGGACGCAGCAGGCCGCCGGCAAGGCCAAGGTGTCGCCCGACACGGTCGGCATCGCCAAGCCCTGAGCAACGCGACCCGCGGGCAAGCGCGCATGTTCACGGGCGGTTCGGCCGCCCGCGCCGACTTCCGGGGCGGCGTGGGCTGGGTGGTGCTCGGCCTGGTGGTCCTGGTCGCCGCCTGGCGCATGGACCGCTTCGAGGCGATGGGCGGCACGGCGTACACGGCGCCCGGGCTCGTGCCCGGGCTGTTCGGGCTGTCGCTGGCGGTGCTCGGCACGGTGCTCGCCTGGCGCTCGCGCCGGCGGCTGCGCGCCGAGCGGGCCGCAGCGGGCGTCGTGGCCGGTCCGGGCCCGCTCCTGAACCGCCGCGTGTGGGGCACGCTGGCACTCACGCTGGGCTATGCGCTCGGCCTCGTCGGGCACGCGCCCTTCGGCGTGTCGACCGCAGTCTTCGTCGCTGCCTTCACCGCCATCTACGCCGACGCCGCCACGCCGTGGCCGCGGCGGCTCGCGCTGGCCGTGCTGGCCGGCGCGCTGACCGCGATTGCCATCGTGCTCGTCTTCGAGGACCTGTTCCTCGTGCGGCTGCCCTGACCCGCTGCGTCGATGTTCGACGGTCTGATCGCCTTCGGTCACTCGCTCGCGCACTTCGCGACGCCGACGGTGATCTTCTGGGCGCTGGTGGCGTCGCTGCTCGGCGTCGTCATCGGCGCGCTGCCGGGCCTGACGGCGACGATGGGCCTGGCGCTGATGACGACGCTGACGATCAAGCTCGAGCCCGACCAGGCGCTGCTGATCCTCATCTGCACCTACGTCGGCGCGATCTATGGCGGCTCGCGCTCGGCGATCCTGCTCAACATCCCGGGCACGCCGGCGTCGGCGGCATCGTGCCTCGACG
>JBDTUO010000498.1:0-2567 GCA_040007675.1 Rubrivivax sp. | reverse complement strand
GGCGCGGTGATGGTCTCGCGGTAGGCGATGCGCGGCGGCGAGGTGTCGACCTCGAACCGGTGCACCTCGCGCAGGCGGTCGAGCAGCACCCGCAGGTGCAGCTCGCCCAGGCCGTAGACGACGGTCTCGTTGGTCGTCGCGACGTGCTCGATCTTCAGGCACGGATCCTCGTCGATCAGCTTGGTCAGGATCTCCCACATGCGCTGCTCGTCGCCGTGGCGCCGCGGCCGGATCGCCAGGCCGTGCACCGGGGTCGGGAAGGTGAGCGGCTTGAGGTGGATGTGGTCGTCCTCGGCGGCGTCGTGCAGTACGGCATCGAAAGCGATGTCGTCGACCTTGGCCACCGCACACAGGTCACCCGGCCGGGCCTCGGCCACCTCGACATGGTCCTTGCCCTGCAGCATGAACAGGTGGCCCACCTTGAACGGCTTGCGCGCGTCGCCGATGTAGAGCTGGCTGTCCTTCGTGACCGTGCCCTGCCAGATGCGGAAGATGCCCATGCGTCCGACATAGGGGTCGACGGTGACCTTGAAAACGTGCGCCAGCACGTGTTTGGCCGGGTCGGGCTCGGCGTGCATGGCCTTGGCGGCCGCACCTTCGCCGTTCAGGAAGTCCGGTGGGTTCGACTCGGTCGGGTTGGGCAGCAGCTTGGCGATGACGTCGAGCAGCTCGGGCACGCCGGCGCCGGTGCGTGCGGACACGAAGCACACCGGGATCAGGTGGCCTTCGCGCAGCGCCTGCTCGAGCGGCGCGTGCAGCTCGGCGGGATCGACATCGCCGTCGTTGAGGTAGCGGTCGACGAAGTCGGCGTCGACCTCGACCACCTGCTCGATCAGCGCCCGGTGGGCGTCGTCGACCGAGCCGAAGTCGCTGTGGCCGGCGCGATTCCAGAAGCAGTCGACGACCTGCGTGGCGCCGGCATCCGGCAGGTTGATCGGCAGGCATTCGCGGCCGAAGCTTGCCTGGATCTGCGCCAGCAGCGCTGCGAGGTCGACGCCCTGGGCGTCGATCTTGTTGACCACGATCAGGCGATCGAGCTGGCGTTCGGCGGCGTGGTCCATCATGCGCTGCGCCATCGGCTCGATGCCGTTGGCGGCGTTGATCACGATCACGGCGGTCTCCACCGCCTCCAGCGCCGGCAGCGCCTGGCCGAGGAAGTCCGGCGCGCCCGGCGTGTCGATCAGGTGGATGCGGCAGCCGCCGTGCTGCAGGTGCATCAGCGACGCGTTCAGCGAATGCTGCATGCGCCGTTCCAGCGGGTCGTGGTCGCTCACCGTGCTGCCGCGCTCGAGCGAGCCCGCGGCACCGATCGCGCCAGCCGCCTGCAGCAGGGCTTCCGCGAGCGAGGTCTTGCCCGCGGCAGCGGGGCCGACGAGCGCCAGCGTGCGGAGATCGGAGGTCTCGACGACGACACTGGCGCCGGGGGGTGGGCTTGGCATCGGGGGTCTCCTCGTGCGGAGCCGTCCATCCGCGGCGGGCCCGGCAGGGCGCGGCGGTCGGCCGGAGGGGTGGGGATGCGGGCCAGCGTAAGGGATCGTCCGGCGCGGCACAAGGGTCCGTGGCAAGCAATGGCGCCTTGCAAACCCCGAGCCGGGTCGCCGCTGGGGCCTGTTAGGCTGCCGGGCGATGCCCGATCCCGCCCGTCGCCCGCTGCGGTGCCGACCGTTGGTGGCCCTGCTGATGGGGCGGCCGACGGTCCCGCCGCTGGCCTGGCTGCTGGGGGCCCTGATCGCGGCCCTGATCACGGCCCTGAGCGGGGCCGCGACCGCGGCGCAGACGCCGCCCGTCGCGCAGGGCTGTCCGCCCGCTGGCACCTCGCGCGCCGAACTGCGTGCGCTCGCGGCCGACGGCTGGCGGCTGCCGGACGAGGCGCGCCGCCACACGCTCGCGCTGGCGCTGGTGCCCTGCCTGGGCGAGCCCGACCCCGAACTGCGCGACGAGCTGGCACTCGGCGCGCTGACGGCGTGGATGCGCGGCGGAGCGCTGTCGGTGGCGACCGCGCGTGCGCTCGGCGAGCAGGTGCTGCCGCTGCTGGCGGCACCCGACCCGAGCGGATTCCGGGCACCGTTCGCCGCCCTCGTGCTGGCCGAGGTGGCACGCGCGGACCGACTGCGTCCGCTCTTTTCGCCGGCGGAGCGGCACGCGGTCGTCGACGCGGCGACGCGTTTCGAGCGTGGCGTGCACGACTATCGCGGCTTCGATCGGGTGCAGGGCTGGCGGCACGCGGTCGCGCATGGCGCCGACCTGCTGATGCAGCTGGCGCTCAACCCGGCGCTGGACCGTCCCGCGCTCGACCTGGTGCTCGACGCGGTGGCGTCGCAGGCGACGCCGTCCACGCACTTCTACATCTTCGGCGAGGGGGAGCGGCTGGCGCGCCCGGTGATCTTCGTTGCCCGGCGCGACCTGCACGACGCCGGGTTCTGGAGCGGCTGGTGCGGGCGCATCGCGCTCGCCGGCCGCGTCGAGGCCGGCGCGCCACCGTCGCTGGCGGCGCTGGCGCGCCAGCACAACGCCAAGGTGCTGCTGCTGACGCTGTACGCGGCGCTGCAGGAAAGCGGTGACGCCAC
>JBDTUO010000497.1:0-2574 GCA_040007675.1 Rubrivivax sp. | reverse complement strand
ACCGCGTTCGGGCGCTGGAAGATCCAGTTCTGCCAGGCGGTGAGGCGGCCGAAGACGCGGGTCCACATCGTCTCCGGGCCGTTGAAGCGCAGGTTGGCCTCCAGACCGGTGAGCGCGTCAGGGTTCATCGCGACCCGCTCCTCGATCGCGATGCGCGTCTCGTCGGCCCAGTCGATGTCGTCCGGGTTGCTCGTCACGAGCCCGAGCGCAAACGCGGCGTCGGCATCGAGCGGCTCGCCGATCCGCGCGCGCGCCGCGTCGAGCGCCGGGGCCTCGTCGTAGAAGCGGCGCGCCAGCCGGCTCTGGCCGGTGACCATCGGGTACCACGGACCCCCAGGCGCCGCCGTGCCGGTGGCGCCGCCCCCCGAGAGGGACGCGCCGCCTTGGGCGCGGCCCGGCGCCGGCGCGGGCCCGACGTTGACCCGGCCGACGCTGATCTTCGGCGCCTTCGCCGGCGCGTCGGGCAGCGCCAGCATGTAGCTGCGGTCGCAGGCCAGCGCCAGTTCGAGGTAGGTGCCGGAGAAGCACGAGCCTTCGTCTATGAGCGCGAAGAGGCTGCGGCTGGAGACGTCGAGCCGGCTCAGCGTGCGCCGCCACAGGCCGACCGTCTCCCGCACCAGCCAGTGGGCGGCGTGCGCCTGCAGCGCCTCGTCCATCAACCGCACCGCCGCGGCGTCGCCGGTGGTGCGGATCAGCCAGGTGCCGATCTCGAGCTCGTTGGTGCGCATCTCGAGGATCGCGTCGTCGAGTTCACGCGCGATCACGAGCGGAGCCCAGGCGGCAGCGGCCGCTTCGATGCCCGCGACGTCCGGCGGATTCGGTCCGTGCGGTGCCTGCACCGTCCAGGTGGCAGTGCGCAGGCTGCGGTCGATCTCCACCGTGACGTGGCTGTAGCGCAGCGCATCGGCGGCTATGGTCTTCGCCAGTGGCAGCAGTTCGACGCCGCGCGCGCCGGCCGGCCGGTCGCTCGCCTCGGCGAGCTGCAGCGCGCGCTCCTGCACGCGGGCGGCGAACTGCGCCGGCTTGGCGATCTCGTCGACGAGCCGCCAGTCCTTCGCGCGTTGACCGCGCACTCCTTCGGTCGTGGTGCAGAAGACGTCGGCCAGGTCGTGCCGCACGTGTCGCTTGTCGGTCACGCGCGTCAGGCCGCCGGTGCCCGGCAGCACACCGAGCAGCGGCACCTCGGGCAGGCTGACGGCGCTGCTGCGGTCGTCGATCAGCACGATCTCGTCGCAGGCGAGCGCGAGCTCGTAGCCACCGCCGGCGCAGGCGCCGTTGACTGCGGCCAGGAACTTCAAGCCCGAATGGGCCGACGAGTCCTCCAGGCCGTTGCGCGTCTCGTTGGTGAACTTGCAGAAGTTCACCTTCCACGCGTGGCTGGACACACCGAGCATGAAGATGTTGGCGCCCGAGCAGAAGACCTTGTCCTTGCCGCTCGTGACGACGACAGTGCGCACTTCGGGGTGCTCGAATCGGATCCGGTTGACGGCATCGTTCAGTTCGACGTCGACCCCGAGGTCGTAGCTGTTGAGCTTGAGCTTGTAGCCCGGGCGCAGGCCGCCCGCCTCGTCGAAGTCGGCGATCAGCGTGGCCACAGGCCCCTCGAAGCGCAGCCGCCAGTGGCGGTAGTCCGAGGGGTGGGTCTGGTAGTCGACGCGGCTAGGGGCGTTCATCGGCTTGCTCCTGGGAGGGCGGTGCTGCAGCTAGAAAATGCATAATACTGCATGTACCGGATCAAATCAAGCAGTTTGCTGCATGTTCTTGTGGGTTTGAGATGATGGGGCGGCGGGCAGCGCGAGGGCGTGCCGCACCAAACGCCGGAGTGCATCAAAGGTCTGAGGCAAGGGCCGGGCGCTGGTGTCGAGGAGGAAGTCCGCCTTGGCGTAGAACGATGCCCGGCCAGCGAGGATGCCGCGCAGGTCGTCCATCGCCTCGGCGCTGGCGGCCATCGGGCGCAGGTCGCCCTGGGCGCGCACGCGGCGCATGTGATCCTCGGGCGCAGCCTGCAACCATACCGTCGTGCAATGCGCCAGCAACTGGTTGAAGGTTGCCGGGTCGGAGACGAGACCCCCCGGCGTGGCGATCACGGCCTCGGGGTGGATCTGGATCGCCTCTTCCAGGGCGCGGCGTTCGTAGCGGCGATAGGCGTTGACGCCGTAAAGCCCCTGGATCTCGGCGATGCTGCAGCCCGCGAACTGCTCGATCTCGCGGCTCAACTCGACAAAGGGGTAGCCGAGGTCTTCGGCCAGCAGGCGGCCGAGCGTCGACTTGCCCGCGCCGCGCAGGCCGACCAGCGCGACGCGGGTCGGATACGCCGAGACGCCGGGCGGGGCCGCTGGGCTGGTGCGTCCATCGATCAGCGCCGGCAGTCCCAGGCGCACCCGGCGCAGCGCTGTCTCGTCGCAGTGTTCGAGCAGTTCGCGGATCAGCAGGTGTTCGGGCGACGCGGTCGTGTGGTCGCCGAGCAGTTCGGCGAGCGGACAGTGCAGCGCGCCGGCGATCTGCTGCAGCACAAGGATCGACGCGTTGCCGATGCCGTATTCCAGGTTCGCGAGGTGGCGCTCCGAGACATCG
>JBDTUO010000496.1:0-2575 GCA_040007675.1 Rubrivivax sp. | reverse complement strand
GGAGGAGGGTCGGGCGCAGCCCGGCCCGGGGGACATGGAGTGGGCGGGTGCCCGCTGCCCTTGGCTCGCTCGGTTGGCGAGTGCCTTCCTTCACGGCAGACCAATGACGACCGTGCGCAGTTGGTCGCGCGCTGCTTCAGAGCTGCCGGCGGCGACTGGCTGCTTAAGGTTCTGAAGCGGCAGTCCTGAGCGGCCAGGCGCGGAAGTGCGAGGACTTTGAGCGCGCCGCACTAGCGCCGGCATAGCGCTCGTGTAGCGCCGGTCTGGTGCCTGGCGTTCGGCCGCCGCCGACGGGCTTCAGCCCGCCGGTGCCACCCGACCCGGAGCGGCAGCGCCGGTCGGCGCAATCGGGGCGCGTGCGGCGTCTTCCGTCGGGTCCGATGCAGCCTCCTGTGGCGCGACTGGCGAATCGCCGCGGGCGAGCGTGAACTCGAACCTCGCGCCCTCACCGGGCGTGCCGTGCGCGGCCGTGGTTCCGCCGTGGCGCTCGACCACCCGGTGCACGATCGTCAGCCCGATGCCCGAACCCTCGAAGGTGTCGTCGCGGTGCAGGCGCCCGAAGGGCTTGAACAGCCGATGCACCTGGGTCATGTCGAAGCCGGCGCCGTTGTCCTGCACGCGCAGGCGCAGCCGCCCGTCCGGGTCCGGACGGCCCGACAGCCGCACCACCGGCGCGGCCGTGTGGCGCGTGAACTTTGCGGCGTTGCCGAGCAGGTTGGCCAGCACGATGCGCAGCGCCTCCGGCGTCGCGCGCACCTGCAGCCCGGGGTCGATCTGCCACGCCACCGGCTGCCTGCGTTCGAGCTCGGGCAACTCGGCGATCACCTCGTGCGCCAGCGCGGAGGCGTCGACCGTCTCGACCCCCATCGGCTGACCGGTCGAGCGGGCGAGCTGCAGCAGCGCGTCTACCGTCTCGCGCATGTGGCGCGCCGCCTGCAGCTGCAGGCCGATCAGTTGCATCTCGTCGCTTGCGAGGCGGTCTCCCGCCTGCGACACCAGCAGCCGCGCCAGCCCCTGCATCTGCCCGATCGGCGTGCGCAACTCGTGCGCCAGCTCGCGTGCGAAGGCGTCGAGGTCGCGGTTGATCAGCTCGAGGTCCTGCGTGCGCTCGGCCACCGCGCGCTGCAGGGTCTCGTTGTGGCGCAGCATCAGCCGTTCGGCTTCGCGCCGCATCGTGATGTCGCGCCCGATGCCGTGGTAGCCCAGAAAGCGGCCGCTGCCGTCGAAGCGCGGCACGCCGCTGGTCGAGACGATGCGCCGGCGGCCATCGCCGATGTCGAGGTCCATCTCGACGCCGCGGTACGGTCGGCGTGCGGCGACGTCGGCGCGGTACTCCTCCCAGCGCTCGGGCGCCATCGCGTCCGGAAACGCTTGCCACGGCGTGCGCCCCTCGCTGTGCTCGGCCATGCGGCCGAAGCGGCGCGCCACCTCCGGGCGCAGCGGCTGCAGCCGGTGCTCGGTGTCGGCCTCCCAGTAGTAGTCCGACGCCAGCCCGGCCATCAGCGCCCAGCGCTGCTCGCTCGCACGCAGGCGCTCGTGGGCACGCCGGCGCTCGCTGACGTCGCGGCCCACCCCTTCGTAGCCGGCGAAGCCGCCGGCGGCGTCGCCACGCGCACGCCCGCTCAGCGCGACCCACATCGGCTCGGCGTCGGCGCCGGCCAGTCGGACCTGCAGCTCGAGGTTGCGGAAGCTGCGACCGCTGTCCATCAGCGTGTGCAGCCGTTGCCAGCCGTCGGCCGGCGGCTCGAAGGCGCTGACCTCGTCGTAGCGGCGACCCAGCATGTCCTGCGGCCGCAGGCCCTGCATCTGCACCAGCGCACCAGCGCCGGACATCCACGCCAGGCGGTGCGACGGGTCGGTCTCCCAGTACCAGTCGGCCGCGAGGTCGGCCAGCGTCTGCCAGCGGCGTTCCGACGCGCCCATGACCTCCTCGACGCCACTGGCCAGCGCGTCGAAGGCCGAGGGCGCGCCCGCGCGGTCGTCGCGCAGTGACTGCACGGCGTCCTGCCAGGCGCCGCTGCCGAGGTTGACCGACGCGCGCCGCGCGAGCGTGCGGGCGCTGCGGCGCTGGCCGCGCAGCGCGATGCCGGCCCCGGCGAGCGCGGCGGTGGCGAGCAGCGCGAGCGCGGCGAGCGCAGCCTCGCGCCGCTGACGGTCGTGCTGTACCTGGTCGAGCGCGGCCCGACGCGCAGCGACGGCTGCAGCGGCGAGGGCAGGCTGGGCCTGCGCAAACGCGCGCGTGACCGTTGCGGTGGTCGGGGCGTTCGAATCCACCGGGTCGGCCGCCGACACGGCGGCGAGCGCGGTGCCGACCGGCGCCAGCGCAGCGCGGGCGGCGTCGAACGCCGAGCTCCCGCCGGCCGGGCTGGCGGAGGCTGCCGCCTGCGCTGACGCGACTTCGAGGTGCGCCTGCAGCCGTTCGAACGCGGCCCGCGCGGCGGCGGGGTCGCCCTGGGCGCCGGATCCTGCGACCGGCGACGCCGACGCCAGTGCCGTGCCGAGCTCGGCGCTGGACAGTGCGAGGTCGAGGCCGGCGCGGTGGGGCTCGGCAGCCGGCCGCAAGAGGCCGACGCCG
>JBDTUO010000495.1:0-2579 GCA_040007675.1 Rubrivivax sp. | reverse complement strand
GCTGAACTGACCCCCGGGCGCACGTCGTTCGCCGCCCCCGCGGGGGCGCTCAGTGGCATGGGAGCGGCCCGGCGCCACCGAGATGAACGACGTCAGTTACCGCCGATCTGGCCGGGATCGAGCAGTCACTTGCCGAAGGCCATGAATTGGGTCTTGTTCATCATGCCGGCTTTCATTGTGGTGTCGGTCTTCATCATCTTGGCGTGCTTGTCGTCCCACATCTTCGCCATCGCGTCGAGGAACTCTTTGCGCGTGACCATGCCGTCCTTGTTGGTGTCGGCCATGCGCATCATCGCTTCGGGCCAAGCGGTGGCCTCCTGCGCTTGGGCGGGCAGGCCGAAGGCCAGCATCGACACCACGGCGGCGGAAGCGAGGGTCAGGGTCTTGCTGTCAATGAAGTTGGCTCCAGAGGTTGAAGAGTCGATGACAGGCCCCCCTGCGTTCCAATGGATCGATACCTATCCGATCCGACCGTGGGGCGGATCTGTGCGCAGCCGACGCGGGGTAGACCGTGCGGCTGCTGCGTGAGTCTCGCGGCTCGCGCGCGCCTTACGCACTCCCAAGAATCGATCAGCGCCGGTGGCGGTCGCTCGTGCCCCCTGCAGGCCGACCAGCTCGACGGCAGCCGCTCGGGCCGGCCTCGACGCAGCGTCGGCGTGTTTCGGCCGCGACGACGAGCGCGAACCCCGCGCCCGGTTCAGCGTGCAACAGGGCCTCGCGATCATCGAGCCGGCACCGTGCTGCATGCAAGACTGCCCACCCGATGCCGACGGCGCCATCGATCCGTCTGTTGCCGCACGCCAGCGAATTTCCGGCATGCTCGCGGCATGTCGCTGCTCGATCACCCCGCCGTCCAGAGCCTCGCGCTGCCCGCCGCGCTGACCGCGCTCGCGATGGCGCTGCTCGCCGCGTCGTCCGGGGCGGCCGGCCGCGGACGGGCGGCCTTCGGGCCGGCGCTGGCGCTGCTGGCCAGCCTCGCGCTGCTGCCCGGATTCCGCTGGCCGGCGCTCGCCGCCGCGCAGAAGCTCCCGTGGATCGTCGCGGCCGCGCTGGGTGCCGCGGTTGTGGTGCACGCGCTGCAGCGGGGCGTTGCCCCGGGCGCGTCGGCACGCCAGGCCCGAGCGGGGTGGCCGGCCTGGGCCGCCGCGTTCGCCGTCTGGGCCGGCGCCAGCGTCTGGCTCGCTCCGGCGATGCCCGCGACGCGCACGAGCGGCTGGCTCGCCGCTTTGGCGATCGGCGCCGCGGGGCTGGCGGCCCTGGTCTGGCCGGCCATTGCGCGGCGGCAGCCGGCAACGGCTCCCGCGGCACCCGCCGGCGGAATGGCACTGGCGGCGCTGGCGGTCGTCGCCGGTGGGTTGGCGCTGCTGGCAGCCACCGGCGGCTCGCTGCTGCTGGGTCAGCTGGCCGGCATGCTGGCGAGTTGCGCGGGCGTGGCGGCGGCGGTGGCGCGGTGGCGGCGCGCGGCGCCGGTGCCGGCGGCGGCGCTGACGCCGCTGGTGATCGCCGGGCTGACGATCGCGCTCGCGCTCGCCGGGCGGGTGGCCCTGCTTCCGCTGGCACTGCTGGCACTGGCCCTGGCGGCCCCGCTGGTGATCGCCCGCGCGCGCTGGGCGGCGCAGCACCCGCGCGCCGCGCTGGTGGCCGCGGGTCTGCTGGCCGCCCGGCCGGTCGCCGCCGCGCTCGCGATCACGCTCACCGGCGCGCCGGCCGCCGCTGACGCGGGTGGCGCCGCGCCGGGTGCCCCCGCCGACGATCCGTACTACACCCCGCGCTGGAAAAAGGAATGACGTCGTCGACGCTGGCTAGCGGCCTGTGGCAGGACCTCGCGACGTCCGACTTCGCGCGCGTCGACCCGCAGCGCACGATCGCGCTGCTGCCGGTGGCGGCGATCGAGCAGCACGGGCCGCACCTGCCGCTGTCGACCGACGCCGAGATCAACCGCGGCATCGTCGACGCCGCCTTGCGCGCGCTGCCGGTCGGCGCGTCGGTGCTGGTGTTGCCGCCGCTGGTGGTCGGCGACAGCCTCGAGCACACGGCATTCCCCGGCACGCTGAGCGCCGACCTCGACACGCTGCTCGCGCTGTGGCTGTCTATCGGCCATGGCGTCGCCCGCGCTGGGGTGCGCAAGCTGGTGATCTTCAACAGCCACGGCGGCCAGCGCGCGCACGTCGACCTCGCGGCGCTGCGGCTGCGCGTCGCGCACGGCTTGCTGGTGGTGCGCGCGCACAGCTTCTCGTTCGGCGTGCCGCCGGGGCTGTTCGCCGCCGACGAGCTCGCGCACGGCCTGCACGGGGGCGCGGTCGAGACCTCGCTGATGCTCCACCTGCGGCCCGACCTGGTGCGGCGCGACCGGCTGTCCGACTTCCCGTCGGCCTACCGCAGCAGCGGCGCGGCCGGGCGGCTGCTGTCGGCCGAGAAGCCGGTCGGCGTCGGCTGGATGGCGCAGGACCTGCACCCGTCGGGTGCCTGCGGGGACGCCGCCGCGGCCAGCGCCGAGCACGGCCGCGCGCTGCTCGAGCACCTGGCGCAGACGCTCGTGCGGCTGCTGGCGGAGGTCGAGGCGGCGGCCCTGCCGAGCC
>JBDTUO010000494.1:0-2585 GCA_040007675.1 Rubrivivax sp. | reverse complement strand
GCGGCCTTCGCCAAGGTCGGCGTGCTGATGGCGAGTGCGCGCCGCACCGCGCAGGCGATGCATCCGACCAACCTGCACGTCAACGAAAAGCTGTTCCCGCGCGACACCATCCAGAGCCGCGTGCCGGACCCGGACTGGCTCGAACACTGGCTGGACCGCCAGATCCAGTTCGACGCCGTGTGGGAGGGCAAGGTGGCCGAGCGCATCCTGCACAACCTGTCGCTGTTGCTGGAGCGCAGCTTCGCCAGCGTCCAGGAACTGAACCGCTTCCGCAAGGAACTTGCGCTGTCGATCGCGCGCCGGGCCGCCGCCGGGCCGGACGCGCCCAGCGCCGCCTAGACCTGCCAGCAGACAGAGGCCGAATCAGCCCGCGTTCGCCGCCTGCGCGGCCGCGAAATGGTGCTCGGCCTGCTTGCGCTCGGCGACGACGCGCACGGCGCTCGGCCGTTCGCCGATCCGCTTCACGTACGGTTTCCAGTCGACCCCGCCGGCGGCCAGCAGGTCTTCGCCGAGCACGATGCGGCTGGCCATCGCGACCAGCGGCAGGCTGACGAAGGCGGCGCAGTCGGCCTGAGTGAAGTGCTCGCCGGCCACGAAGGGGGCGAACTTCGCGAGCCGCCGAAAGCCGGCCACGTGCTTGACGAGGCGCTTCCGGGCCCGCGCCTGCGTCGCCGCGTCGACCTGGCCGCCGAAGAAGGCCTGCGGGTAGAGCTCCCGTGCGGCCAACTCCAGGTGCAGGTCGACGAAGGTCGTCAGTTCACGCACCTTCGCCGCCGCGAAGGCGTCGTCCGGCAGCAGCGCGGGCTGGGGGCAGATCGCCTCGAGGTAGTCGACGATGACCTGGCTCTCGCACAGCGCGCCATGCTCGGTGCGCAGGAACGGCACCTTGCCGAGCGGCGTGGCGGCCAGCACCGCCTCGTCCTTCGAGTGTGTCGGCACATAGACCTCGTCGAAGGGCAGTCCCTTCTCGAGCAGCACGAGCTTGACCTTGTTGTAGTAGTTCGAGATCGGGGTTCCGCACAGCGTCAGCATCTGGCCTCCATCGGGGTTCGGATCGAGCGGGGCGTCGGCACTCCGGCCCCTCCCGCTGCCGAACGATAGCGCCAACACCGCGCCCCGGCCCGGCGGTCGCTCATCGGCGGGTCGCAGGATCGGGCCAGGCGAGCGCGGCGACCGTGCACAGTGCGCCGGCCAGCGCGCCGGTGGCGAGCGCCAGCGGCGCGACGGCGATGTCCCAGGCGGCGGGATGCACGAGGGGCCCGGCCCACGGCGTCTCCGACACGATCTTCAGCACCAGACCGGTGCCGAGCACGGCGCCGATCGTGCGTCGGCGGCCCGATTCACGCCACAGCAGCGTGATCACCGCGGCCGCCACTCCCGCGTGCAGCACGCCGGACAGCCCGCCGTAGTGCAGCAGCGCGGGTTGCAGCAGCAGCCCGAGCTGCGTCAGTGGCCACGCTGCGGCCCAGGCGAGCGCGACCCGGCGCGGCAACCCGGCGACCACGCCGAGTGCGGCCACCAGCACGGTCGCGCCGAGGTTGGCCGCCAGGTGCAGCCCGCTCCAGTGCACCCCCGCCGCGGTCCACCAACGCCACGGCTGCGACCCGGCCAGCGCCGGTTGCCAGTCGAGCCGGCCGCGCCAGGGCGCGGGCAGGGCCCAGACCACCAACGCCCCGGCGGCGGCGACCGCGGCAACCGCAAGCCAGGCGCGGGCACCCGGCGCCGGCAGCCGAGCTGGCGCCGGCACCCGGGCTGGCACCGGTCTCAAGGGTCTGCGGCGGTGGCCGCGGCGGGCGCGTCGCCGAACACCGCGTGCCACAGCGCGCGCACGGCGGCGCGTTCGCCAGCGAGTCGCTCGGGTTCGAAGTGGGTCGGCTGCTCGTCCAGGCGCGCGTGGTGCTGCGCCCGCCGCAACTCGCGATACGCGTTCGCGGCGGCCTGGCCGACGCCTGCCGGCAGCAGCGCGGCGGCCTCGGCGCGCTGCAGCAGTGCGATGTTGCCGGCGTTGTCACGCAGCGGCGGGTGGTCGCCGGCGTGCGCCAGCACCAGACACTGGACCGCGAACTCGACGTCCATCATGCCGCCATCGCTGTGCTTGACATCGAAGCGCCCGTCGGGCACCGGGCGCGCCGCGCGCACTTTCTCGCGCATCGCGCGCACCTCGTCGCGCAGCGCCGCCCGATCGCGGGACGCGGTCAGCACCTCGCGCCGCGTCGCCTCGAAGGCTTCGCCGACTGCCGGCGCGCCGGCCGCAAAACGCGCCCGCGTGATCGCCTGATGCTCCCACGTCCACGCCGTGTTGCTGCCGCGGCCGACCTGGTAGCGCGCGAAGGCCTCGGTCGACGTCACCAGCAGACCGGAGTTGCCGTTCGGCCGCAGCGCGGTGTCGATGTCGAACAGCTCGCCGGCCGCGGTGCGCACCGTCAGCCACGGGATCAGCTTGCGCACGAACGCGGTGTAGGCCTCCTGCGCGCGGTCGCGGTCGGCCTCGTCGGCGTCGTCGTACAGGAAGACGACGTCGAGGTCGCTCCCGTAGCCCAGCTCCTTGCCGCCGAGCTTGCCGTACGCGATGACCGCGAAGCGCG
>JBDTUO010000493.1:0-2589 GCA_040007675.1 Rubrivivax sp. | reverse complement strand
GCTCGGGCGCGCGCGCGTCGATGCCCGGCATGATGGACACCATCCTCAACCTCGGGCTGAACGACGAGGCGGTGACCGGCCTGGCGCGCAAGGCCGGCGACGAGCGCTTCGCGTGGGACTCGTACCGCCGCTTCGTGCAGATGTATGGCGACGTCGTGATGGGCCTCAAGCCGGCATCGAAGGAGGACCACGACCCGTTCGAAGTCATCATCGACGCCGTCAAGCGCGAGAAGGGCGTGCAGCTCGACACCGAGCTCGACGCGAACGACCTGAAGGAACTGGTGGCGCGCTTCAAGGCGCTGATCCGCGCCCGACTCGGCCGCGACTTTCCGACCGACCCGTGGCAACAGCTGTGGGGCTCGGTGGTGGCGGTGTTCGAGAGCTGGAACAACGCGCGCGCGCAGGTCTACCGCGAGCTGAACGACATTCCGCAGGCGTGGGGCACGGCCGTCAACGTGCAGGCGATGGTCTTCGGCAACCTGGGCAACAACAGTGCCACTGGCGTGGCGTTTACGCGCGACGCCGGCACCGGTGAGGACTTGTTCAACGGCGAGTTCCTCGTCAACGCGCAGGGCGAGGACGTGGTCGCCGGCATCCGCACGCCGCAGCAGGTATCGCTGGTCGGTTCACGCCGCTGGGCCGAGCTGGCGCAGGTCGGCGAGGAGGAGCGGCGCGCCAACTATGCGTCGCTCGAAGAGCTGATGCCGCCGATCTATGCCGATCTGCTGCATGCCGAGACCCTGCTCGAAAACCACTTCAAGGACATGCAGGACCTGGAGTTCACGATCCAGGAGGGGCGGCTGTGGATGCTGCAGACGCGCAACGGCAAGCGCACCGGCGCGGCCATGGTGCGCATCGCCATGGAGATGCTCGAGCAGGGCATGATCGACGAGAAGCTGGCATTGCAGCGCGTCTCGCCCGAGCGTCTGAATGACCTGCTGCACCCGGTCTTCGACCCGCAGGCGTTGAAGGAAGGCAAGCTCATAGCGCGCGGGCTGCCGGCATCGCCGGGCGCGGCGAGCGGGCAGATCGTGTTCTTCGCCGACGAAGCCGAGGAATGGGTCAAGCGCGGCAAGGTGGTGATCCTGGTGCGCCAGGAAACGTCGCCCGAGGACCTGCGCGGCATCAGCGTCGCCCAAGGCATCCTCACCGCACGCGGCGGCATGACCTCGCACGCCGCGGTCGTGGCGCGCGGCATGGGCAAGTGCTGCGTCTCCGGCGCCGGAGCGGTGCACGTGGACACCAAGGCGCGCACGATGACCGTTGGCAAAGAAGTCCACGCCGAAGGCGACTGGATCTCGCTGAACGGTTCGACTGGCGAAGTCTTCGCCGACAAGATCGCCACCAAGGAGGCCGAACTCAGCGGCGACTTTGGCAAGCTGATGAGCCTGGCCGACAAGCACAAGCGGCTCGAAGTGCGCGCCAACGCCGACACACCCGACGAGGCCAGGGTGGCGCGCAACTTCGGCGCCACCGGCATCGGCCTCGTCCGCACCGAGCACATGTTCTTCGAGGGCGAGCGCATCAGCGCCATCCGCGAGATGATCCTCGCCGATGACGAGGCCGGGCGCCGCAAGGCGCTGGCAAGGCTGCTGCCGATCCAGCGCGCCGATTTCGAGGGCCTGTTTCGCGAGATGAGCGGCCTGCCGGTGACGATCCGCCTGCTCGACCCGCCGCTGCACGAGTTCGTGCCGCACGACGAGGCCGGCCAGCAGGCGATGGCCTTGCAGATGGGGGTGTCGCTGGCCAAGATCCGCATGCGCGTCGACGACTTGGCGGAGTTCAACCCGATGCTCGGTCACCGCGGTTGCCGGCTGGGCATCACCTACCCAGAGATCACCGAGATGCAGGCCCGTGCCATCCTCGAAGCCGGGCTGAACGTGAAGGCCAAAGGCGTCGATGTGAAGTGCGAGATCATGGTGCCGCTGGTCGGCACGGTGCGCGAATTCAACGCCCAGGCCGAGGTCATTCGCGGTGTTGCCGCAAGAGTGTTCGCCGAGCGCGGCGAGACGCTGCCCTACCTGCTGGGCACGATGATCGAAACGCCGCGCGCAGCGCTCGTCGCCGACAGCATCGGCACGCAGGCCGAGTTCTTCTCCTTCGGCACCAACGACCTGACGCAGATGACGATGGGGTTCTCGCGCGATGACGCAGCGACCTTCCTGCCCGTTTACCTGAAGAAGGGCATCTACGCGCATGACCCGTTCCGCTCGATCGACCAGAAAGGCGTCGGCCTGCTCATCGAGATGGCGGTGCGCAAGGGCCGTGAGGCGCGGCCCGGCATCGAGCTCGGCGTGTGCGGCGAACACGGTGGCGACCCGGAATCGGTGGCCTTCTTCCACCGCGTGGGGCTCGACTACGTGAGCTGCTCGCCGTTTCGGGTGCCGATCGCACGGCTGGCGGCAGCGCAGGCGGCTATCGAGGGTTAGCGGATTCGGCCCCGTTCAAAGGCGCGCTTGCGGCTCTCCGTCGAGCCGGCACTTACGAAGTAGTGGTTCGCCAGCGCGCCGGTTTACCGCCGGTGGCTGCGGACTCGCGATCAATGCGGCTTGATCGCCACCTTCAGCACGCCGTCGCGCTGGTTGGCGA
>JBDTUO010000492.1:0-2592 GCA_040007675.1 Rubrivivax sp. | reverse complement strand
AGATCCGCGAGACCGGCGAATCGGTGCTGCAGATGGCCGGCCGCATCAACGACGTGTCCGCGCAGGCGCAACAGACCGCTCAGGTCGCACGCCAGTCGCTGCAGGTCACCGAGACCGGCCGCCGCGCGGTGCAGGACTCGATCGGTGGCATGAACGCGATCCGTGAGCAGATCCAGGAAACGTCCAAGCGCATCAAGCGGCTGGGCGAGAGCTCACAGGAGATCGGCGAGATCACCGAGCTGATCTCCGACATCACCGAGCAGACCAACGTGCTGGCGCTGAACGCGGCGATCCAGGCGGCGTCGGCCGGCGAGGCGGGGCGCGGATTCTCGGTCGTCGCCGAAGAAGTGCAGCGCCTGGCCGAACGGTCGGGCGATGCGACGCGGCAGATCGCCGCCATCGTGCGCACCATCCAGACCGACACCCAGGACGCGGTGGCGGCGATGGAACGCTCGACGCAGGGCGTGGTCGAGGGCGCGCGGCTGTCCGACGCCGCCGGCACCGCGCTGGTGGACATTCACCGCGTCACGCGAGAGCTGTCCGAGCTGATCGAACGGATCTCGCAGCAGGCCTCGAGCGAGGCGACGTCGGCCAACGTGGTGGCCGACAACATCCAGCACATCTTCGCGGTCACCGAGCAGACCGGCGACGGCACGCGGTCGACGGCCCAGATGGTGCGCGAACTGTCGCGCACCGCCGAGGAACTGCGCCAGTCCGTGGCCCGCTTCAAGGTCGGCTGACGGCCGCGCCGCCGTTCCCGCCGACCCGATCGCCGCGCTGCGACAGACGAGACGCCATGCCGACCGAAACCCTGACCGCCGAGGCTGCGCCCCGGGACGACCTGAGCGCCCTGGCCTGGGTGCATGCCGAGTTGCGCAAGTCGCTCGAGACCGCGTTGAAGTCGCTGCGTCGTTTCGTCAAGGAGAGCGACAGCCCGGACCGCAGCGACACCGACGCCATCGACGTCTCGGCGCTGCGCCTGGCGCGCGCGCAGCTGCACCAGGGTGCCGGCGCGCTCGAGCTCGTCGGCCAGCCCCAGGTGGCCCACGTGCTGCGCGCGGCGGAGGCGGCGGTGCAGCGCTGCGTCACCAAGCCTCAGCTGGCGACGCGTGCCGCCGTCGCCGAGCTCGAGCGGCTTTCGTTCGCGGTGCTCGACTACCTCGGTCGCCTGCTCGCCGGCAAGCCGGTGCCGCCGCTCGCGCTGTTCCCGCAATACGCCGCCGCGCAGGCCCTGGCCGGCGCCGACCGCGTGCACCCGGCCGACCTTTGGGCGCACGACTTCCGCTGGCGGCGGCTGCCGGCCGAGCCCGGGGTATCGCCGCGGCGGGCCGACGACGCCGCGCGTGGCGAGATGGAGGCGCTGGTGCTGGCGCTGATGCGCCAGGCCGAGCCCGCCGCGCAGCGCCGCATGAGCCAGCTCTGCGCCGAGCTCGGCGCCGGTGTCCGCGCCACCGATCCCCCTGAACTCGCCACGCTGTGGCAGCTGGCGGCCGCGTTTTTCGAGGCCCAGGTCGAGGGGCTCGTCGCGCCCGACGTGCACACCAAGCGGGTGGCATCGCGGCTGTTGTCGGTGCTGCGCAGCACGCTGCGCGGCGCGGCCGATGCGCCCGAGAGGCTGGCGCAGGACCTGCTCTTCTACGGCGTGCGCGCCGAACTGCCGGCCGACCCGCAGCACACGCCGCGGCTTGCGGCGCTGCAGCGCGTGTGGCCGGCCGACCCGGCGGCCCGCTGCGACTACCAGACGGCGCACCTGGGCTTGTTCGATCCGGCGCAGGTGCTGCAGGCACGCAAGCGCGTGGCCAGTGCCAAGGATGCCTGGTCGGCGGTCGCCGGCGGCGAGATGCAACGCCTGCAGTCGCTGCACGAGGGGTTCACGCTGCTGGCCGACTCGCTGCAACGCCTGTTCCCCGGCGGCGACGCGCTCGGACCCGCATTGCAGGTCGCTGCAGCCCAGGTCATCGAGCGCGCCGAACCGCCCGCGCCGGCACTGGCGATGGAAGTCGCGACCAGTGTGCTGTACCTCGATGCCGTGCTCGAGGATGGAGAGCTCGACCAGCCGCTGCTCGGCGAGCGCGTGCGGCGCCTGGCGCAGCGCGTGCAGGACGTCGTCGGTGCGGCCGACCCCGAAGCGCTCGAGCCCTGGATGGAAGAGCTGTACCGGCGCATCTCCGACCGCCAGACGATGGGCAGCGTGGTGCACGAGTTGCGCGCGTCGCTGTCCGAGGTCGAGAAGCAGATCGACCAGTATTTCCGCGACCCGTCGCGGCGCGAGGGGCTGATCCCGGTGCCGGCGCAGCTGTCGGCGATGCGCGGCGTGTTGTCGGTGCTGGGGCTGGAGCAGGCCTCGCACGCGGTGGTGCAGATGCGCGACGAGGTCGATGCGCTGGCGCAGACCGAGGTCGACCCGCAGCGCGCGATCGCTGCCGGCACCTTCGACCGTCTGGCCGACAACCTGGGCGCGCTGAGTTTCCTGATCGACATGCTCAGCGTGCAGCCGCAACTGGCGAAGTCGCTGTTCCACTTCGATGCCGCCACCGGCCAGCTGAGCGCGGTGATGCGCCAGAGCGAGCGCGAATCGGCGTTCGCCGCCTT
>JBDTUO010000491.1:0-2607 GCA_040007675.1 Rubrivivax sp. | reverse complement strand
AGATGTTCGATGCGGCCGTCGCATCGGCGCAGCCGATGCGTGTCATTCCGGCCCACCTTCCCGCAGCGCCCGTTGGCCGACTCATCGTGGTCGGCGCCGGCAAGGCCTCGGCCGCGATGGCACAGGCGGTCGAGCAGCATTGGAAGGGGCCGCTGGAGGGCCTCGTCGTCACCCGCTACGGATACGGCGTGCCGTGCAAGCACATCGAGATCGTCGAAGCGGCCCACCCGGTGCCCGATGCCGCCGGACTCGCCGCTGCCGGGCGTTTGCTTGAAACGGTCAAGGGGCTGAGCGCCGACGACCTGGTCCTGTGCCTGATCTCCGGTGGTGGTTCGTCGTTGCTGCCGCTGCCGATCGATGGCCTGACGCTCGAAGACAAGCAAGCCATCAACCGCACCTTGCTCAAGTCCGGTGCCACGATCGGGGAAATGAACTGCGTGCGGCGCCATTTGTCGGCGATCAAGGGCGGTCGTCTCGCGGCGGCCTGCCACCCGGCCCGGGTGCTGAGCTTGCTGATTTCGGACGTGCCGGGCGACGACCCGATCGACATCGCCTCAGGCCCGACGGCGGCCGACCCCACAACGTGCCAGGACGCGCTGGACATCGTGCGTCGCTACGGCATCGACTTGCCGGCGGCGGCGCGTGAGGCGCTCGAGAGTGGGCGCGGCGAATCGATCAAGCCGGGCGACCCGCGTCTGGCGCGATGCGAGCTGCGCATGGTCGCTGCGCCACAGATGGCGCTCGAAGCGGCGGCTGAAGTCGCGCGTGAAAATGGCCTGACGCCGCACATCCTCGGTGATGCGATCGAAGGCGAAGCGCGCGACGTCGGCAAGGTCATGGCCGGCCTGGCCCTCCAGGTGGCCGAACGCGGCCAGCCCTTCGAGGCGCCCTGCGTCCTGCTGTCCGGCGGCGAGACCACCGTGACCGTGCGTGGCCAGGGCCGCGGCGGGCGCAACGTCGAGTTCCTTCTGGCGCTCGGCGTGGCGCTGAATGGCCACCCGCGCATCCATGCACTGGCCGGCGACACCGACGGCGTCGACGGGCTCGAAGAGATCGCCGGCGCGGTGCTCGCCCCCGACACGCTCGCGCGCGCCTGGGCCCGAGGCATCAAGCCGAAGGATCGGCTCGCCGACAACGATGGCCATGGTTTCTTCGAAGCACTCGGCGACGCCGTCGTCACCGGGCCGACGTTGACGAACGTGAACGATTTCCGCGCCATCGTGATCGACGGACGCAACAGGCCATGAACATGCGCAGAACCCGAAACGCCAAGATCGTCGCCACCTTGGGGCCCGCCAGCTCGGACAAGGAGGTCGTGCGCAAGCTCTTCCTCGCCGGTGTCGACGTCTTCCGCCTGAACTTCAGCCACGGCAGCGCCGACGACCATCGCCAGCGCTTCAACGCACTGCGCGAACTCGAAGCCGAAGTCGGCCGCCCGATTGCAATCCTGGCCGATCTGCAGGGCCCCAAGCTGCGCGTGGGCACATTCGCCGCAGGGCCGGTCAAGCTGGTCGAGGGCGCTGCATTCCGCCTCGACCTGGACTCCAGACCAGGCGATGCGACTCGCGCGAGCCTGCCGCACCCGGAGATCTTCGCCGCGCTCGTGGTCGGCGCCGAGCTCCTGCTCGACGACGGCAAGCTCCGGTTGACGGTTGAACGCTGCGGCACGGACTTCGCCGAGACGCGGGTCGCCGTCGGCGGCCTCCTGTCCGAGCGCAAGGGCGTCAACGTGCCCGGCGTCGTGTTGCCCATCACCGCGCTGACCGAGAAGGACAGGCGCGACCTGGCACTGGCGCTCGAACTCGGTGCCGACTGGATTGCCCTGTCCTTCGTGCAGCGCCCGGAAGATGTGACCGAAGCGCGCGCGCTGATCGGCGACAAGGCGGCCATCATCGTCAAGCTCGAGAAGCCGGCAGCGATCAAGTGCCTCGACGCCATCGTCGAAATCGCCGACGCCGTGATGGTGGCGCGCGGCGACCTGGGCGTGGAAATGCCGGCCGAGCAGGTGCCGTCGATCCAGAAGCGCATCGTGCGCGCCTGCCGGCGCCTGGGCAAGCCGGTGGTCGTGGCCACGCAGATGCTGGAGTCGATGATCAAGTCGCCGGTGCCGACCCGTGCCGAAGCCTCGGACGTGGCCACGGCGATCTACGACGGCGCCGACGCCGTCATGTTGTCGGCCGAGTCGGCCGCTGGCGACTACCCGGTCGAGGCGGTGACGATGATGAACCGCATCATCGAGCAGGTGGAAGCCGATCCGATGTACCGCCAGCTGATCGACGCCTCGCACAGCGCGGCTCGCCTGGACGGCGACGTGGCCGATGCGGTGTGCTGTGCGATGCGCCGCGCCGTGGCGCTGCTGCACGCCTCGGCCATCGTCTGCTACACCAGTTCGGGCCACACCGGCCTGCGTGCCGCGCGCGAACGGCCCGAGTCGCCGATCCTGAGCCTGACGCCGCGCGTCGACACCGCGCGCCGCCTGGCGATGGCCTGGGGCGTGCACTCGGTGTGCATCGACGACGTGTCCAATGTCACCGAGATGACCGAGCGCGCCTGCAGCGTGGCGCGCAGCGAGGGCTTCGCCAAGGCGGGGCAGATCATCGTCGCCAT
>JBDTUO010000490.1:0-2626 GCA_040007675.1 Rubrivivax sp. | reverse complement strand
TTCATGTTCTACCCGGCCGACTTCACCTTCGTCTGCCCGACCGAGCTCGAGGACCTGGCGAGCCGCTACGAGGAGTTGAAGGACCTCGGCGTCGAGGTCTACGGCATCTCGACCGACACCCACTTCGCCCACAAGGCCTGGCACGACACCTCGGAAGCGATCAAGAAGGTGCAGTACGCACTGATCGGCGACCCGACCGGGCAGATCAGCCGCGCCTTCGGCGTCTATGACCAGGCCAGCGGGCTGGCCCAACGCGGCACGTTCGTGATCGACCCGAAAGGCCTGATCAAGACGATGGAAGTGCACGACGATGGCATCGGGCGCGATGCCGACGAGTTGGTGCGAAAGCTGCGTGCGGCGCAGTACGTGGCCAAGAACCCCGGCCAGGTCTGCCCGGCCAAGTGGAAGGAAGGCGCCGCCACGCTGGCGCCGTCGCTCGACCTCGTCGGCAAGATCTGACGCCTTCGCATTCCTGAGCGGGCGAAGGGCCGCCACGCCGCCCTTCCGCCCGCCCCTCACGACAGCGCCTCGGGCCCTGTCGCCGACACCCCGGCCTGTGGGTGCCGGCGACCGGGTCGGACCCCGCTCGCCCTCATTGCCTTCGGAGAATTGCCATGCTCGACGCCACACTGCAAACCCAACTGAAGTCCGTGCTCGAACGCCTGACACGGCCGGTGGCGCTGATCGCATCGCTCGACGGCTCGACCGCGGCGGCGCAGATGCGCGAACTGCTGACGGAAATCGCCGCGCTGAGCGATCACGTCAGCGCCCGCTTCGACGGTGTGCATGAGCGCCGGCCGTCGTTCCAGGTCACGCGCGCCGACGCCGACATGGGCGTGCACTTCGCGGCCGTGCCGCTCGGTCACGAGTTCACCTCGCTGGTGCTGGCGTTGCTGCAGGCGGGCGGCCATCCGCCCAAGGTCGACGCCGACCTCGTCGAGCAGGCGCGTGCGCTGCAGCCTGACGGCGAGGGTGAGCTGGTGTTCGAGACCTGGATGAGCCTGAGCTGCCACAACTGCCCGGACGTCGTGCAGGCACTGAACCTGATGGCGGTGCTGAACCCGCGGGTACGCCACGTGGCGATCGACGGTGCGCTGTTCGCCGACGAGGTCGAGCGCCGGCGCATCATGGCGGTGCCCACGGTGTTGCTGAACGGCGAGCCCTTCGGCGCGGGCCGGATGGAGTTGCGCGAGATCCTGGCCAAGGTCGACACCGGCGCGGCCGCACGCGACGCCCAGCGGCTGGGCGCCCAGCCCCGCTACGACATGCTGATCGTCGGCGGCGGCCCGGCCGGCGCCGCAGCGGCGGTGTACGCGGCGCGCAAGGGCATCCGCACCGGCATCGTCGCCGAGCGGATAGGCGGCCAGACGCTGGACACGCTGGGCATCGAGAACTACCTGTCCGTGCCTTACACCGAAGGGCCGAAGTTCGCCGCGGCGCTCGAGGCGCAGCTGCGAGCGAACGACGTCGACCTGATCGCCGGCCAGCGCGTGGCGTCGCTGGAAGCCGCGCCGACGCCCGGTGCCGACGTCACCGTGCGGCTGGCGAACGGCGCCACCCTGACGGGTCGCAGCGTCGTGCTCGCGACCGGCGCGCGCTGGCGGCCGGTCGGCGTGCCGGGCGAGGCCGAGTACCGCAACAAGGGCGTCGCCTACTGCCCGCATTGCGACGGCCCGCTGTTCAAGGGCAAGGCGGTGGCAGTGATCGGCGGCGGCAACTCGGGTGTCGAGGCGGCGATCGACCTCGCCGGGATCGTGCAACAGGTGACGCTGATCGAGTTTGCCGACCAGCTCAAGGCGGACGCGGTGCTGGTGAACAAGCTGCTGAGCCTGTCGAACGTCAGCGTGCACCTCAACGCGCAGACCACCGAGATCACCGGTGACGGTGAAAAGGTGGACGGCCTGCGCTTCACCGACCGCGCGAGCGGCGCTGACCAGCACGTGCCGGTGGCGGGCGTGTTCGTGCAGATCGGCCTGGTGCCGAACACCGAGTTCCTGAAGGGTGCCGTCGAGCTGAACCGCTTCGGCGAGATCATCGTCGATGCGCGCGGCGCGACCAGCGTGCCCGGCGTGTTCGCGGCGGGCGACGCGACGACGGTGCCGTTCAAGCAGATCGTGATCGCCGCGGGCGACGGCTCCAAGGCCGCGTTGTCGGCCTTCGATCACCTGATCCGGCAGGCCGCCTGACGCCAACCCCGGTGCCGGCACCGAAGCCACGCGCGCCTGGGCGGCGGGCGGCGACGGCTTCAGCGCAGGTCGCCCGCCAGCAGCGCCAGCGTCTCGGGCGCCAGCGTCAGGTGCGCCGGGTAGTTCGTGTGGTCGCAGCCGAGCTTGACCGCCGCACCGGCGCGGATCGCCTGTCGCTGCGCGGGATCGAACTCGAAGCGCACGAAGTGCACGGCGGAGGTCTTCTCGTCGTTCTCGCGATCGAGGTCCTCGTCGGCGATCGCGTAGATGCGCGGCGGCTGGCCTTCGACCTCGACGAACATGCGGTCCTCGACGCCGATCAGCCGCGCCAGTTCACGCTTGCGCTCGTGCGGGTCCGGGTACTCGATCAGCAGCGTCGCCTTCCAGTTGCCGCCGTCCGGCACGAGCGCCGCGTAGGCGTCGATCTCGGCCTCGATGCC
>JBDTUO010000489.1:0-2633 GCA_040007675.1 Rubrivivax sp. | reverse complement strand
AACCCGCTGATCAAGATCATCAACATCGTGGCGCTGCTGATCGTGCCGTTGCTGCCGATGGGCAGCGGCGCACAGGCACCGATGCCGCATGCCGCGCCGATGTCTGCGCCTGCAGCGATGCCGGTGCCGGTGCCGATGCCGGCACAGGCGCCCGCCACCGATCCAGCGAGCGCGGCGACGCCCGACGCGATGGCGCCGGCATCCGCCGCGTCGCAGTAGTCGCGCGCCGCGTTCGCGCGCGCCGGTCTTTCGTCGTTCGTGCGGCCCGCCATCCGGCGGGCCGCTGGCTTTCGGGGCCACCGGCACAATCCCGCCCGTGTCACAGTATTTCGAGGTTCACCCGCACAACCCGCAGCCGCGCCTGCTGAAGCAGGCCGCGCAGATCCTGCACGCCGGGGGTGTCGTCGCGCTGCCCACCGATTCGAGCTATGCGCTGGCCTGCCACCTCGACGACAAGACCGCCGTCGAGTCGCTGCGCCGCATCCGCCAGGTCGACGACAAGCACCACCTCACGCTGTTGTGCCGCGACCTGTCCGAACTCGCCAGCTACGCGCGGGTCGACAACCGCCAGTACCGGCTGCTCAAGCTCGGCACGCCCGGCGCGTTCACGTTCATCCTCGAGGCGACGAAGGAGGTTCCGCGGCGGGTCTCGCACCCGTCACGCCGCACCATCGGCCTGCGCGTGCCGGAGCATCGCGTGACGCAGGAACTGCTGGCGCAGTTCGGCGCGCCGCTGATCGCGACCACGCTGATCCCGCCCGGCGAGACCGAGCCGCTGAACGACCCGCAGGAGATCCGCGCGCGCTTCCAGAAGCTGCTGCAGGCGGTGGTCGATGCCGGTGCCTGCCCGGCCCAGCCGACGACGGTGGTCGACCTCAGCGGCGACGAGCCGGTGCTGTTGCGCCGCGGGCGCGGGGACCCGCAGCGGCTGGGTCTGTGACGCCTGCCTCGGCCATTTTGGCTGACGGCGCCCGGCTCACCCTCAGGCCGCAGCCGTGACGACGATCTCGATCTTCCACTGCGGCTGTGCCAGCGCCGCCTGAACGGTGGCGCGCGGCGGCGCGTGCCCGGCCGTGACCCAGCGGTCCCAGACCGCATTCATGCCCGCGAAGTCCGCCATGTCGGCAAGGTAGATCTGCGCCCGCAGGATGCGCGCCTTGTCGGTCCCCGCGCGCGCGAGCAGCGCGTCCACCGCCGCCAGCACCTCGCGCGTCTGCCCGGCGATGTCGCCGTCGCCATGTTCGGCCACCTGGCCCGCCAGGTAGACCACGCCCTGGTGCACCGCCATCTCCGACATGCGGGCGCCGACGTCGAATCGTTGCAGGGTCATCGGGGGTGTCCTTTTCGACGCGAGGTAACGGGTGGCGCCGGCGCGGGGGGTGCCGCCTTGCGGCCCAGGCGCGACTCCGTGCCGGCGAGCAGCTTGCGGATGTTGCCCTCGTGGCGCCACAGCAGCAGCACGCACATCGGCGCGATGGCCGCGATCGCGGGTTCGGCGCCCCAGATCAGCAACTGCAGCAGTGGCGCCGCAAGCGCGGCAGCGATCGACGCCAGCGACGAATAGCGCAGCAGCGCCGCCACCGCGAGCCAGACCGCGAGCACCGCCAGACCGAGCCACGGGTTGAGGCCGACCAGCACCCCGGCGGCAGTCGCGACGCCCTTGCCGCCACGAAAATGGAAGAACACCGGCCACAGGTGGCCGACGAAGGCGGCCAGCCCGACCAGCGCCACGGTCGTCTCGCTGAGCCCGAACCGCGGACCCCAGAGCGACGCCAGCAGCACCGGCACGAAGCCCTTCAGCGCGTCGAGCACCAGCGTCAGCAGCGCGGCGCCCTTGTGGCCTGAGCGCAGCACATTGGTCGCCCCCGGATTGCCCGAACCGTAGCTGCGCGGGTCCGCCAGCCCGACCGCACGGCTGACGATGACGGCGAACGACAAGGAGCCGATCAGGTAGCCCAGCGCCACCGCGATTGCCGACGCCAGCATCGTTTGCATGGCCTGCAGTCTACGCGGCGGCGCCCAGCGCGCAGCGCACCGGGCGCGCGCCCAGCGGCGCCACCAGCACCGCCGGATCGATGCCGACCAGAAAGCCGCGTCGGCCGCCGTTGATCAGCACCCGCTCCAGCGCCAGCACGCTCTCCTCGACGAACACCGGCATCGCCTTGCGGGTGCCGAACGGCGACGTGCCGCCGATCAGGTAGCCGCTGTGGCGCTGCGCGACGTCGGGCCGGCACGGCTCGACCGCCTTGACGCCGATCGCCCGCGCGAGCGTCTTCGTGCTGACCTGGCGGTCGCCGTGCATCAACACGACCAGCGGCAACGCCCGCTCGTCCTGCATCACGAGCGTCTTGACCACCGCGTGCTCGGACACGCCGAGCTGGCGCGCTGACTCCGCGGTGCCGCCGTGCTCGACGTAGTCGTAGGGATGTTCGGTGAACACCACCCCGGCGCGCCGCAGCCACTGCGTGGCGGGCGTCTCGCTGACGTGCCCCGACTTGCGGGCCATGCTGCGCCGCGGGTGCGGATCAGCCCGCGCCGGCCGCGCGCTGCCGTTCCTGTTCGCGCTCCTGCTCACGCTCTTCCTCGCGCAAGCGCAGCACGCGCCGCTGCACCTTGCCGGTGGTCGTCATCGG
>JBDTUO010000488.1:0-2636 GCA_040007675.1 Rubrivivax sp. | reverse complement strand
GCCTCGAACACGCTGACGATGTTGAGATCCTCACCCTTGTACCGGCCGGGCAGGATGGTGCCGCCGTAGACGTAGATCGCCGGCACATTGGCGCGCAGCATGCCCATCATGCCGCCGGGCATGTTCTTGTCGCAGCCGCCGATCACGAGCACGCCGTCCATCCACTGGCCACCGACGCAGGTCTCGACGCAATCGGCGATCACCTCGCGTGACACCAGGCTGTACTTCATGCCCTCGGTGCCCATCGACATGCCGTCGCTGATCGTCGGCGTGCCGAAGACCTGCGGGTTGGCGCCGGCCTGCTTCAGCGCGTCGACCGCGGCGTCGGCGAGCTTCTGCAGGCCGGAGTTGCACGGCGTGATGGTGCTGTGGCCGTTGGCCACGCCGATCATCGGCTTGCCGAAGTCGGCCTCGGTGTAGCCCATGCCGTAGTACATGGATCGGTTCGGCGCCCGCGCGACGCCTTCGGTGATGTGCTTGGAGCGGCGGTTGGGTTCGGACATGGGTGTTCGTCTCCGGGTCTGGGGGCCATCGGGCCGGGGCGGGCGTCAGTATCGGCCGCAGCATGCTCGGCGTCCAATCGATCGTCGGCCCGCCGATGATTCATTGCGCGAATCGATAATCAGGCCATGAGCACCGACCTTCGCGGCACCGAGCTTCGTGCGTTGCGCCAGTTCGTCGCGCTGGCCGAGGAACTGCACTTCGGGCGCGCGGCCCAGCGGCTGCACATGTCGCAGCCGGCGCTGTCGCAGGCGCTGCAGCGGCTGGAGTCGGCGCTCGGCGCCGCGCTGCTGCGGCGCAGCCCGCGCGCGGTGGCGCTGACGGCGGGCGGCGCCGCGTTGCTGCCGCAGGCGCGCCGGCTGATCGCCGCCGCCGACGCGTTGCCGGCCGAGGTGCAGGCCGCGGCAGCGGGCCTGGCAGGGCGCTTGCGGCTGGCCTTCGTCTCCAGCATCGCCTACGGCCCGCTGCCGGCCTGGCTGCGCAGCTTCCGCGAGGCCCAACCGCAGGTCGAGCTGGCGCTGCGCGAGGCGACGCTCGACGTGCAGCTCGAGGCGTTCGCCACCGACGAGATCGACGCCGGCTTCGTGCTGCATGCCGACGGCGGCGCACCGCCGGGGCTGGCGGCCTGGCGCGTGCTGCGTGAACCGCTGTGCATCGCGTTGCCGCAGACGCACCCGCTGGCGGCGCGGCGCAGGCTGGATCTGGCGGCGCTGGCGGCGCAGCCGCTCGTGATGTTTCCGCGCCGCATTGCGCCGTCGCTGTTCGACGCCATCGTCGGCCACTACCGCGCAGGTGGCCTGACGCCGTCGATCGTGCAGGAGGCGATCCAGATGCAGACGCTGGTGAACCTCGTCTCCGCCGGCATGGGGCTGGCGTGGGTGCCGGCATCGCTGCAGCAGCTGCAGCGGCCGGGCGTCGTCTACCGGCCGCTGGCCGGCTCACCGCTGCACTGCGAGACCAGCCTCGTGTGGCGCGCGCCGCCGCCGCCGGTGGTCGAACGGTTCGTGGCGCACGTGCAGCGACAATCGGCGCCCGACCAAGCGGCGCACCCTGCCGCCGCCGCCCGATCCCGAAGGAAGGCTCCCTGATGCTCGTGCATCCGCAATTCGACCCGGTCGCGCTGTCGCTCGGACCGGTCCAGATCCACTGGTACGGCCTGACCTACCTCGTCGCATTCGGCCTGTTCCTGTGGCTGGCCATGCGACGTGCGCGGCTGCCGTGGTTCGAACGTGCGGGCTGGACGCGGCGCGACATCGAGGACCTGCTGTTCTGGGGCGTGCTGGGCGTCGTGCTCGGCGGGCGGCTCGGCTATGCGCTGTTCTACAAGCCCGGCTTCTACCTGTCGAACCCGTTCGAGCTGCTGATGGTCTGGCGCGGCGGCATGTCGTTCCACGGTGGGCTGATCGGCGTGATCGTCGCGATGGCGTTGTTCGCGCGTCTGCGCGCGCGCCCCTTCCTGCAGGTCAGCGACCTCGTGGCGCCGTGTGTGCCGGTGGGCCTGGCGAGCGGGCGCATCGGCAACTTCATCAACGGCGAGCTGTGGGGGCGCGCGGCCGACCCGTCGCTGCCCTGGGCGATGGTGTTTCCGCAGAGCGGCACCGACGTGCCGCGCCACCCGTCGCAGCTGTACCAGTTCGGGCTCGAAGGGCTGCTGCTGTTCACGCTGCTGTGGTGGTTCGCCCGCCGCGAACGGCCGCTCGGCCGCGTGTCGGCCGCGTTCCTGATCGGCTACGGCGCGCTGCGTTTCGTCGCCGAATGGTTCCGCGAGCCGGACGACTTTCTGGGCTTGCTGGCGCTGAACCTCAGCCTCGGCCAGTGGCTGTGCCTGCCGATGATCGCCGCCGGCGTCGTGATGTGGATCTGGTCGGGCCGCAGAGCCCGCTAGGATGACGCGCACGATGCACCGACAGATCTTCCTGGACACCGAGACCACCGGGCTGGCCGCCGACGCGGGCGACCGCATCGTCGAGATCGGCCTGATCGAGATGGTCGGCCGCCGCCGCACCGGCAACGACCGTCACTGGTACCTGAACCCCGAGCGCGCGTGCCACCCGGACGCGGTGCGCGTGCACGGCCTGACGGACGACTTCCTGGCCGACAAGCCGCGCTTCGCCGCGGTCGCGAGCGAACTGCTC
>JBDTUO010000487.1:0-2646 GCA_040007675.1 Rubrivivax sp. | reverse complement strand
AGGCCGGCAGCGTCGTCACCGGCGAGTGCGTGGCGCTGCGCCCGGTCAGCGCCGCACGCGGTCGTAGGTGACGAACGCGAACGCCGTGCCGTCGTGCCCGACCTGCGGCTCGCGCGCGGTCTCGCGGAAGGCGGCCCGCGGCCACGGCGGGAAGAAGGTGTCGCCTTCGAGGTCGGCGTCGAGTTCGGTCAGCAGCAGCCGGTCGGCGTGCGGCAGCGCGAGCGCATAGACCGCGGCGCCGCCGATCACCGCCAGCCGCGCTGCGCCGTCCGCGCCGGCCAGCGCCAGCGCCTGCTCGAGCGTGCCGACGCGCTCGGCACCATCAGCCTGCCACTGCGGGTCGCGCGACAGCACGAGGTTGCGTCGGCCCGGCAGCGGGCGGAAGCGAGCCGGCAGCGAGTCCCAGGTGCGGCGGCCCATCAGCACCGGTGCCCCGATCGTGCGGGCGCGGAAATGGCGCTGGTCGAGCGGGTCGCGCCAGAGCAGCGCGTTGTCGCGCCCGATCGCGCCGTTGCGCGCGACGGCGGCGATCAGCTCCAGGCGCGGCGGGGGTGACGTTGGCGGGCTCATCGGGAGCTGGATTGTCCGCCGGCCGCAGGGCGCACGGCGCTGAAGATCGCCACCGCGATGGCCACCGCGGCCAGCCAGTCGGCGGGCTGCGGGCGCTCGCCGACGATCAGGGTGGCGGAGACAGTGCCGACGAGCGGCACTGCCATGATCGAGAACGCGCTCGCGCTCGGCGGCAGCCGCCGCGCCATGCCGAACCACAGCACCTGCGCATAGCCGTAGTTCAGCAGCACGATGTAGGCCACCGCGACCCACAACCGCGCATCCCATTGCGAAGGTCGGGGCAGCGGCTCGAAGGCGAACGCAACCGAGGCCATCGTGAGCGTGCCGATCACCATCATGCCGACCGTCAGGGCCTCGTTGGAGACCGTGGTGCGCGAGTGACGCAGCATCAGCGTGCCGGCGGCCCAGGCGAAGGCGCCGACCTGCATCAACAGCACCCCGAGCGGGCGCCCGGCGATGTGGGCGAACTCCTGCGCCGACAGCAGGCCCACCGCGACGCAGGCCGCGATTACCGCGGTGGCGATGCGCGGCGTCATGCGCTCGGCCTTCAGCAGCACCGCCAACAGCACCGTCCAGACCGGCATCGTGAAGCCGAGGATCGCGGCGCGGCCCGAGGCCAGCAACTCCAGGCCGAGCACCGACAGCGCATGCCAGATGACGATGTTCGGCAGCGCGAGCCAGGCCACCCGCGCCCACTCGCGGCGCGGCACGCTCAGCGGCACACGGCGCGCCGTGAACCACAGCGCCAGCGCCAGCGCGCCGCCGCCCAGCGTCAGCGCGCGCAGCCACAGTGGCGACACCTCGCGCAGCGCGAACTTCATGACCGGCCAGTTGACGCCCCACATCAGCGTCAACAGCACCAGCGCGCCGGCGTCGCGCCGGGTCAGCATCGCAGGCGACCTGTCTGCCGAGGCGGGCGCTAGACCGCCACCGGCGCCTTGATCGGCGCGTGGTGCTGGTAGTCCTCCAGCACGAAGTCCTCGACCGTGTAGTCGAACAGGGTCTCCGGCCGGCGCTGCAGGCGCAAGCTCGGGTACGGGTACGGCGTGCGGTGAAGCTGCGTGCGCACCTGCTCGACGTGGTTGTCGTAGATGTGGCAGTCGCCGCCGGTCCAGATGAACTCGCCCGGCGCCAGGTCGCATTGCTGCGCCAGCATCAGCGTCAGCAGCGCGTAGCTCGCGATGTTGAACGGCACGCCGAGAAAGACGTCGGCACTGCGCTGGTAGAGCTGGCAGCTCAGGCGGCCGTCGGCGACGTAGAACTGGAACAGCGCGTGGCAGGGCAGCAGCGCCATTTCGGGCAGCGCGGCGACGTTCCACGCGCTGACGAGGATGCGGCGTGAGTCCGGGTTGCTGCGCAGCTGCTGCACGACCTGCGCGATCTGGTCGATGTGGCCGCCTTCTGGCGTCGGCCAGCTGCGCCACTGCACGCCGTAGACCGGGCCGAGCCCACCGTCGGCACGCGCCCACTCGTTCCAGATCGTCACGCCGCGCTCCTGCAGCCAGCGCACGTTGGAGTCGCCGCGCAGAAACCACAGCAGCTCGAGCGCCACGCTCCTGAAGTGCACCTTCTTCGTCGTCACGAGCGGGAAGCCGTCGGCGAGGTCGAAGCGCATCTGGTGCCCGAACACGCTGCGCGTGCCGGTGCCGGTGCGGTCGGCCTTGGCGACGCCGTGCTCGAACACGTGGCGCATGAAGTCTTCGTACTGGGTGCGGACGGGGCGCGGCATGCGGCGATTATCCAATCAGGCCGGTTGCGGGGAGGCCGGCGCCGCCGGGTTCGCCGCGGCCGCCGGCGCGAGCTCGAACTGCATCGCCGCGAGCCGCGCGTACAGGCCGCCGCGCGCAACCAGTTCGCGGTGCGTGCCGATGTCCACCACGCGCCCGTGGTCGAGCACGACGATGCGATCGGCCCGCTGCACGGTGGACAGACGGTGCGCGATCACGATCGTCGTGCGGTCGCGCATCGCGGCTTCCAGCGCGGCCTGCACCATGCGCTCGCTCTCGGCGTCGAGCGCGCTCGTGGCCTCGTCGAGCAGCAGCAGCGGCGGGTTCTTCAGCATCGCGCGCGCGATCG
>JBDTUO010000486.1:0-2649 GCA_040007675.1 Rubrivivax sp. | reverse complement strand
TCATGGCGCGGTCGGAGGACACGAGCGGATGCGCTCGCCCGTCGTCCTCGGCCCGCTCGAGACCCGTCGATCCCACGGCAGCAAAGCGCCAGGAGCCCTGGCGAGCTATGTCGTTCGTCGATCGTCTCAACGCAATGCCGGACGAGCGCTGTGACCGGACCCGCGGGTCGGCCGCGCGCGGCGCGCTCCGTATCATGTCGGGTTCGGTTCCGCCCGCGCATGTCCCTCGACGATCCCACGATTCCCGCCTCCCCCACGCACCCGACCGCCGCCGGCGACACCCGCTGGCTGCGGGTGCGCGGCGCCCGCACGCACAACCTGAAAAACGTCGACGTCGACATCCCCAAGCACGCGCTGGTGGTGATCACCGGGCTGTCGGGGTCGGGCAAGTCGAGCCTGGCGTTCGACACGCTGTACGCCGAAGGCCAGCGCCGCTACGTCGAGAGCCTCAGCGCCTATGCGCGCCAGTTCCTGCAGCGCATGGACAAGCCCGACGTCGACGTCATCGAGGGCCTGTCGCCGGCGATCAGCATCGAGCAGAAGGCGACCAGCCACAACCCGCGCTCGACGGTCGGCACGATCACCGAGATCCACGACTACCTTCGGCTGCTGTACGCGCGCGCCGGCACGCCGTTCTGCCCGGAACACGCGCTGCCGCTGGCCGCGCACAGCGTGTCGCAGATGGTCGACGCGGTGCTCGCACTGCCGCCGGAGACGCGGCTGATGCTGCTGGCGCCGGTGGTGCGGGACCGCAAGGGCGAGTTCGCCGAGTTGTTCCAGGACATGCAGGCGCAGGGCTATGTGCGCTTCCGGGTCGGTGGGCAGGTGGTCGAGGCCGAGGCGCTGCCGCGGTTGAAGAAGAACGACAAACACGACGTCGACGTCGTCATCGACCGGCTGCGCGTGCGGCCGGACATGCGGCAGCGGCTGGCCGAGAGTTTCGAGGCGGCGCTGCGCGTCGCCGACGGCCGCGCGATCGTGCTCGACACCGACACCGGCGTCGAACACGGCTTCAGCAGCCGTTTCGGCTGCCCCGTGTGCGACTACGCGCTGCCGGAACTCGAGCCGCGGCTGTTCTCGTTCAATTCACCGGTCGGCGCCTGCCCGGCCTGCGACGGGCTCGGCCAGGTGACGGCGTTCGACCCCGAGCGGGTGGTCGCCTTCCCGTCGCTGAGCCTCGCGGCCGGCGCGATCAAGGGCTGGGATCGGCGCAACGCCTACAGCTTCTCGATCCTGGAGACGGTGGCGGCGCACTACGGCTTCGACCCCGAGGCGCCGTTCGAGGAACTGCCGGCGCCGGCGCGGCACGTGCTGCTGCACGGGTCCGGCGACGAGGCGCTGGACTTCACCTACCGCGCCGAGTCAATGGCCGGCAATGGCGCGAAGGGGCGGGTGCGCTCGGTGCGGCGCAGCCACCCGTTCGAAGGCATCCTGCCGAGCTTCGAGCGCCGCTGGCGCGAGACCGATTCAGCCGCGGTGCGCGAGGATCTGGCGCGCTATCAGGCCGTGCGGGCCTGCCCGGAATGCGGCGGCAGCCGGCTGCGGCGCGAGGCGCGGAATGTGTTTCTCGGCAGCGGCGACGAGCGCGGCCCGGCGATCTACGAACTCGAGCGCTGGACGCTGGCGGACTGCGGCGCCTGGTTCGACACGCTGCGGCTGGCCGGCACGCGCGCCGAGATCGCCGACAAGGTGGTGCGCGAAATCCGGGCCCGGCTGCGTTTCCTGAACGACGTCGGCCTGACCTACCTGAGCCTCGACCGCGGCGCCGACACGCTGTCGGGCGGCGAGGCGCAGCGCATCCGGCTCGCGTCGCAGATCGGCAGCGGCCTGACCGGCGTGATGTACGTGCTCGACGAGCCGAGCATCGGCCTGCACCAGCGTGACAACGAGCGCCTGATCGGCACGCTCAAGCACCTGCGCGACCTGGGCAACAGCGTGCTCGTCGTCGAGCACGACGAGGACATGATCCGGAGCTCGGACCACGTGATCGACATGGGGCCCGGCGCCGGCGTGCATGGCGGCCGCGTCGTCGCGCAGGGCACCGCGGCCGAGGTGCAGGCGCACCCGACCTCGCTGACCGGGCGCTACCTCGCCCGCACCCTGCGCGTCGACGCCCCGGCCGCTGGTGAAGCCGCGCTCCCGGAGTTGCCGGCCATGGGCGCCGCGCCCGCCGCCGACGCGCCGGTCGACGGCTGGCTGCGTGTGGTCGGCGCACGCGGCAACAACCTGCACGACGCGACGGCGACGATCCCGCTCGGTCGCATCACCTGCGTCACCGGGGTCTCGGGCTCGGGCAAGAGCACGCTGATCAACGACACGCTGTACGCCGCGGTGGCGCGCAAGCTGTACGGCGCGCACGCCGAGCCGGCGCCGCACGATCGCATCGACGGCCTGGAGGCGCTGGACAAGGTGATCGCGGTCGACCAGTCGCCGATCGGCCGCACGCCGCGCAGCAACCCGGCCACCTACACGGGGCTGTTCACGCCGATCCGCGAGCTGTTCGCCGAGGTGCCGGCGGCGCGCGAACGCGGCTATGGCGCCGGACGCTTCAGCTTCAACGTCGGATCGTCGGCCGGCGGAGGGCGCTGCGAGAGCTGCCAGGGCGACGGCGTGATCAAGGTCGAGATGCACTTCCTGCCCGACGTCTAC
>JBDTUO010000485.1:0-2656 GCA_040007675.1 Rubrivivax sp. | reverse complement strand
TCGACGACTGGGCCATCGACGACTGGGACGGCGGGCGGCCGCAGACCGATCTCAAGGTCACGCTCTGCCGCCAGGCGACCCACAGGGTGGTCGGCTTGTCGCCGGCAACCGCCGCCTTCCTGCTGCCGCGCTGTTTCCAGCTACAAGCGCTCGCGCTGCAGCAGCGCGTCGAACTCGTCCGGCGGCACCGGGCGTGACCACAGATAGCCTTGCTGGCGGTGGCCGCCGCGCGGCAGCAGCCAGTCGCGCTGCGCCGCGGTCTCGACGCCTTCGGCCACGACCTCCATCTGCAGCGTGCGCGCCAGCCCGAGCAGCGCCTCGGCGTAGCGGCAGGCGTCTTCGTCGTCGGGCACGTCGTGCACGAAGCTGCGGTCGATCTTCAGCACCTCCGGCCGCACGAGCCGGATCGCCGCGAGCGACGAGTAGCCGGTGCCGAAGTCGTCGATCGCCAGCTTGACGCCAGCGGCGCGCAGCGCGGCCACCGCGCGCAGCACGCCGTCGCCGTCGGCCAGCAGCGTGCTCTCGGTCAGCTCCAGCGTCAGCGCGCCGGGCGGCACGCCGTGGCGCTGCACGCAGGCCTGCACCGCGGCGTCGAAGCCCGGCTGATGCAGTTGCAGCGCCGAGACGTTCACCGCGATCGACAGCTCCTCGCGCCCGGCCGCCCGCCAGGCCGCGAGCTGCGCGCAGGCGGCGTCGAGCATCCAGCTGCCGATCGGCTGGATCAGGCCGGTCGCTTCCGCGACCTCGATGAACACACCCGGCGCGAGCAGGCCGCGCCGCGGGTGCTGCCAGCGCACCAGCGCCTCGGCCCCCAGCACGCGCTGGCATCGCGCGTCGACCACCGGCTGCAGCACCATGCGCAACTCGCCGTGTGCGATCGCGTCGGCCAGCTCACGCTCGAGGTCCAGCCGCGTGCGCAGCGTCGTGTCCATCTCGGTGTGGAACAAGCTGTGGCGGCCGCGGCCGAGGTCCTTGCTGCGGTACATCGCGACGTCGGCCGCGCGCACCAGCTCGTCGAAGTCGCCGCCGTCCTGCGGGTACAGCGCGATGCCGATGCTGGTGCCCACACGCTGCGGCTCGCTGCCGGTCAGCCGCAGCGGTGCGACGACGGCAGCGGCCAGCCGCTCGGCCGTCGCGGCTGCCTGCTCCCAGTCGACGACGCGCGGCAGCAGCACCAGGAACTCGTCGCCGCCCATGCGGCAGACGTGGTCGGACTCGCGCAGCGCGCCGCGCAGCCGCTGCGCCACCTCGGCCAGCAGCGCGTCGCCGGCGGCGTGGCCGAGCGCGTCGTTGACCGACTTGAAATGGTCGAGGTCGACGAACAGCAGCGCCATCGCGGCGCCGTCACGGCGCGCGCCGGCCGCCTGGTGCATGAACAGCTCGCGCAGCAGCGTGCGGTTCGGCAGCCCGGTCAGGTGGTCGTACATCGCCAGCCGTTCGAGCTGCGCGTTCTTGGCCTCCAGTTCGCCGATCAGCGCGCGGATCTGGCCCTGCACGCTCGCGAGGTGGGCGCCGAGCTCGCCGAGCTCGTCGTCGTGGTAGGCGCCGTCGGCGGCGTGGACGTGGGCGTGGGGGTCGGCGTCGGCCTCGGGGTCGAACTCGTGCGCCGCGAGCCGCCCGGCCTGGCGTTTGAGTGCCGAGATCGGCCGCAGCAGCCGCAACGACAACACGGCCGCGAGCACCCCGACGCCGAACAGCACCTGCAGCGCGACCAGCCCGACCGTCGCCGCCCGCCGCGTCGCGAGCAGCTGGTCGACGTCACGGTCGTCGAACGACAGCCGCAGCCGGCCGACCGTGCGGCCCTCGTGGCGCAGCGGGGCCTCCAGCACCTGCAGCGGGCGGCCGGCGGTGCAGTCATCGAGGCGGCGCGCGGCGGGCGTGGCCTGCGTGAGCTCCAGCACCTCGACCCCGCACACCGACGGCTCGGCCAGCACGCCGGCGATCGCCGCGTCGAGCGCCGGTGCGCCCCGCGCGGCCGCTGGCTCGGCCAGCACCGAGGCCGCCAGCAGCTGGGTCGCGGCGCGATTGCGCTGCACCACCGGCACCTGCGCGCGGCGCGACAGCAAGCCGTCCAGCGCCAGCACCCCGAGCGCCGGCAGCACGACGCCGATCACGATGCCGGCGAGCACCGTGTTGCGGATCGACCAGGCCGGCCAGCGAGCTTTCATGCGGGCGCGCCGACCGACGGCCGTGCGGCACGTCGCGCGCCCGGACCGGGCGGCTGCGGCAGGGGGTCACGCCTCATCGTGCGGGATTCTCCGCCGCTGCGGTACGCTGGGGTGTGATGAAGGTCCTGTTGTGCGGCGAGTTGGCGGCCGATGAGCGCGCCGAGTGGCTGGCTGCGCTGACGGCGGCCTGCCCGACCGTGACCTGGCTGGACCTTGACGCCGCGCGCGCGGCGGCGCCGGAGGTGCGCGCGCTGGTGCTGGCAGGTGCGCCGGGCGACGCGTTCGCGACCGCGTGGCCGGCGCTCGGCCTGGTCCAGGTGCTGTGGGCCGGCGTGGACCGCGTGCTCGCGCACCCGGGTCTGCCGCGCGGCGTGCCGCTGGCACGAATGGTCGACCCCGCGATGAGCCGGGCGATGGCCGAGACCGCGCTGTGGGCGACGCTGGCGTGGCAGCGCGACTTCTTCGTCTACGCGCGCCAGCAGGCCGAA
>JBDTUO010000484.1:0-2663 GCA_040007675.1 Rubrivivax sp. | reverse complement strand
CGAGCGAATTGACGTTCCAGGTGGCGAGTTTCATTGTTCTACTGACCTCGAAATTTCGGACCCATCGTCTCGGTCGATATCAATCGATATCGCTCGACCCGGCTCGCCTCATCCGACGCCGATCGGATGCCGGCGACCACGCCCCATGAGCTGAGCAAGATGGGCCGGCTGGCGCCGCGTCGTCATGCCGCTGCGCGAGTGTCCACCTTCACTTCTGCGTGCAGCGTGCGATGCACGGGGCAGCGGTCAGCGATTTCCATCATCCGCGCGCGCTGCGCCTCGTCCAGCGGACCGACCATTTCGATCACGCGCTCGATGCGATCGACCCTGCCTTCCTTCGTCTCGCAGTCTGTGCAATCGGCGGCGTGAATCTTGCCGTGCGTCAGCGTCACATGCACGTTCTCGAGCGGCCATTGCTTCTGCCGTGCGTACATGCGCAGCGTCATCACCGTGCACTCGCCGAGTGCCGCAAGCAGCAGCTCGTACGGGCTGGGACCTGCGTCGTCGCCGCCAACCGATTCGGGCTCGTCGCCGATGAAGGTGTGCCGTCCTGCCTGGATGCTGACGGCGAAGGCGCCGGTGCCGCGCTCGCTGACACGCACGGTGCCGTGCGCGAGCTGCTCCTGCGAGGGTGCACTCTCGGAGGCTTCGGGCAAATAACGGGCTGCCCACGCCGCGATCACATTGGCGGCGTAGCGCGCATCGGCCGCCCGCGTGAGCAGGTGGTCAGCGCCGTCGAGCGAAAGGAAAGACTTGGGGTGCAGCGCGGCATCGAAGAGGTGGCGCGCGTTGTCGATCTTCACCACGCTGTCTCCGGGGGCGTGCAGCACCAGCAGCGGGCGATGCAGGGCGTGAATGCGTGCGGCCTGCGGCTGGCCGCTCACATCGTCGATGAACGAGCGGCGGATGGTGAATTCGCGCCCGGCAAGCTTGACCAGGGCCTGTCCTTCCCTTTCGATCAGCGGCAGGTCGCCGGTGAACTGATGCGTCACATGCGCCGGGTCGCAAGGCGCGCCGATCGTGGCCACGGCGAGCGCATCGGCGATGCGCTCAGCGGCGGCGAGCACCGCGGTGCCGCCAAGCGAGTGGCCGACAAGCAGTGCGGGCGGGCCGTGACGCGCACGCAGCCAGTCTGCCGCGGCCACCAGGTCATCGACGTTCGAGCTGAAGTGCGTGTTGCTGAAGTCGCCGCCGCTGCCGCCCAGTCCGGTGAAATCGAAACGCAGCACGCCGAAGCCGGCGTCGGCCAGGGCGCGTGCGATGTAGGCGGCCGCCTTGGTGTCTTTCGAGCAGGTAAAGCAATGGGCAAACAGCGCCCAGGCGCGCGGCATGCCGTCGGGCGTGTCGAGACGGCCGGCCAACGCGTGGCCCTGGCTACCGGGGAAGTCAACGCGGCTACTGGGCATGGTGGGGCCTCCTGTGACTCGTTGGAATCAGTCGCACAGCGTAGCCGGTCATGACACCCAAGACCCGGTCTGCGCCCGACGGTAGGGGTAGCAGCCGCAGCGTCTGGCGGTCGGGCAGGTTCTGCAGAGCCGACGGTGCGACGGCTCCGGGGAGCTACTCACAACCCCGACAGGCGGCTTTGCCGATGCGCTGAATCGACGACCGCTTACGCCGCTGGATCCGCCAGCATGCCCAGCAGAGGCGCATAACCGCCGTCGTGCAGCGCCTGGCCGCGTTCTGCGAACACGGCCGGCGAGCCCTTTACGCCATGGCCTTCGAGCAGCCGGTTCATGAAGTTGAACAGGCACACGGTGAGGACGGCGTCATGCAGATCGCGTTCCGTCCACCCTCCGGCAAAGATGCATCGACGTGCTTCTGTGTCGTCTTCGTCGGGGTCAGTGTCAGCACGCGGGCATACGCCAGGATCGGCATCAGCTTCGAACTGACGGGCGCGCTTTCAAGGTCGGCGAGCAGCGCCTGGATCAGCGACGCCGGCATGCCGAAAGCCTTGGCCGTCTCACTGTGCACGCCGTAGCAATACTGGCAGGCGTTCAGCCCGGACACATAGGCGGCGATCAGTTCCTTGTCGGCAGCAGTCAGCTGCGAATCGGTTCGCAGCGCTGCGCTGTGGAATTCGACCAGCGCACGCCCGGCGGCCGGGTTGAGCCGCAGGATGTGGCGCACGCCGGCATCGTCCGGCAGGGAAGTCAAAAATGGCATGCTGGGCTCCAGGTTTGCAATTCAACGGCTGGCGGCCGCGTCACTGGCCGAACGAACGGGGGACGCAGACACACAGCCCCAACAACGTCAACAGGCCAAGGCCGAAGGCAATCGCGGCCCTGAACATGAACTTGCCACTGTCCGCGGGGATCGGGTAGCCGACCACTGACGTTGCACCCGGCAGCTGACACCGTTCGTTCGAACCAAGGCCTGGAAGAACGGGGTTCATGCGTGCGCCACTGCCGGACGATCGTTCCACGCCAGTTGCCGGTGGTCGAATCCCGGTGCAAGGGTCGGCTTGATGACGGCAAAGTAGGGCGAGACGTCGAAGTCGCGTGGCACGAACAGACTGTGGTGTCGGACGTGCAGCATCTCGTCGATGCAGTCCGGGCACATCGGGTCCTGCGACGGCACCGCCCGGACGATGGGCAGGATGGGGTAACGCACCGACTGGAAGGCCTGGGCAATGAGCGTCGAACAGATCGCGCGCGTGGGGT
>JBDTUO010000483.1:0-2663 GCA_040007675.1 Rubrivivax sp. | reverse complement strand
CGGCGCGGTGCTGCCGCGCTACAGGCGGCCGCGGCAGCCGGGGGCGCCGCAGCGGCAGGCCAGGCGTCCCTCGTGATGGGTCTCGCCGTAGTCCACCGTCAGTTCCTCGCCGGCGGCGATCGCACGCCGCGCGTAGAACTCGACCCGGCCCTGCCGGATGTCCAGCCGCGCGTTGGGTGCGCAGCTGTGGTTGGTGTAGCGCATCGGGTCGGCCGAGCGGGAAAAGTCGATAGCACGCCGCGCCGACAGCTCGACGATCATGATGCGTTCGCTGCGCGTGGCGCGGAGGCGCGCCTCGTCGACCGTGATGGATTCACCGCGGATCTCGCCGATCTTGCGCCGCGCCGCGATCGGCTCGGCGGCGTAGACGCCCTGGCCGTCGATCGCGCTCGGCGCGACCCGCACCGCGTATTTCTGGTAGGCCGGGCGGGCGTCTGCTCCCGGCGCAGTGAGGGCGGCCGAGGCAGTCGGAGTGGGCCCTCGTGTCATGCGTGCAGGCGTTCCTCGAGCCGCTGCGCCGCCAGCCCGAGCGCCACGCCGAGCAGCGCCGCCGGGCCGGTCACCCACAGCGCGTTCGACCAGGCGCCTCCGGATGCGGCGACGACCGCGGCGATCAGCGGCGTGCCGACGAACTGGCCGAGCTGCGCGCCCTGCATGTACAGCCCTTGCAGCGTGCCGATCTGCTGCGGGGTGCGCGCCAGCACGGTCGACGACGCCATCACCGCCGCCGGGATCACGCCGCCGATCGCGGACACGCTGACCGCGAGCGCATAGCGCAGCGGGTCGGGCCAGCCTTCCTGCGAATAGCCGAGTGCGCCGAGTCCGGTCAGCAGCTGCGCCAAGGCGACCAGGCGCCCGCGCCGCACGCCCTGCTGCACCAGCCAGCCGCCGACCAGGTTGCCCGGCACGCACGCCACCAGCATCGCGCCGGTCAGCAGCGCCACGCGGCCGTCGCCGAGGCCGCGCGCCTCGTGCAGGTAGGTCGGCATCCAGACGATGAGCGCGAAGTGCTGCGTCGCCCACAGCCCGAAGGCCAGCGCCAGCAGCCACGGCAGCGGCTGGCGCAGCGCGGCCAGAGCGGGCCGCAGGATGCGCCCGTCATCACCCGGGTGCGGCGACGCGCCGGTGTCGAAGCGGCCGCGCTGCAGCCACAACGCGAGGGCAGCCAGCACCAGTGCGACTGCCGTCAGCAGCCACAGCCCGGGCCAGCCGGTGCGCGGCAGCAGCCACGGCGCCGCGGCCATCGCCAGGCTGGCGCCGGCCGGCATGTAGCTGCTCCACAGTCCGAGCCCGAAGCGGCGGTCGCCCGCTGCCGTGGCGGCTGTGATCAGCGCCGGGCAGGCGACGGCGACCAGCGTGAAGCCGACGCCTTCGGCCAGGCGTGATGCGATCAGCGGCCCCCATCCGGGCGACACCAGCGCCGACAAGGACGCGACGGCGCAGACGAGCAAACCGAAGAGCACCATGCGCAAGGCGCCGATGCGCCCGACCCACATGCCGACGGCGGCCGCGCCGACGAACGCGATGCTGGTCAGCGTCGACGACACCCAGCCGGCCTGCACCAGCGACAGGCCGAGTTGCGCGCGCAGCGCCGGCAGCGCCACCGGCACCTTGCCGACGTTGAGCGCGATCGCGAAGCCGGCCGCCATCACCGCGGCCACCGCGCCCCAGCGGGTCAGCCCCGCGGCGGCAGGGGACAGCGGGCTCACCGCGCCGGGCCGGCCGCCGGCGGCAGCAGCACCGGGGCGTCGGGGCGCCAGCCCTTCTTGCGGTGTTCGGCCGTGATGCGGGTGCCGATGCCGCCGCGCACGAACCAGTCGGCCTCGACCCGCACGAAACGGGGCCGGATCGTTCGCACCAGGTCGTCGACGATGCTGTTCGTCACCCGTTCGTGGAACGCGCCCTCGTCCCGGTAGCTCCAGAAGTACAGCTTCAGGCTCTTGAGCTCGACGCACAGCTGGTCGGGCACGATCTGGATCGTGAAGTGCGCAAAATCAGGCTGCCCGGTGAGCGGGCACAGGCAGGTGAACTCCGGCACATCGAAGTGCAGCACGTAGTCGCGCTGCGGCGCCGGGTTCGCGAAGGCCTGCAGATCGCGCGACGGGCGCGTCGGCGGCACGGCCGGCGCCAGACGTTCGGCAGGGATCGATGGACGGGGCATGGCGCGGGGTTCGGCGACGGGCGGGCGGGCCGTCGGGCACCGGGTCGGGCGGGGTGGCGATGCTATCATCGAGCGCCTTGCGCGCTCCGCCGTGGAGCGCTTTTTCATTGTCGAATCAAGTACTTGCGCCGTTCGAGCGGCCCCGCCCATGCGGTTGAACCAGATCAAGCTGTCGGGCTTCAAGTCCTTCGCCGAACCCACTACCTTTCAACTGCCCGGCCAGCGTGTCGGCGTCGTCGGCCCGAACGGCTGCGGCAAGTCCAACATCATGGACGCCGTGCGCTGGGTGCTCGGCGAGAGCAAGGCGAGCGAGCTGCGTGGCGAGTCCATGCAGGACGTGATCTTCAGCGGCTCTGGCCAGCGCAAGCCGGCCGGCCGCGCCAGCGTCGAACTCGTGTTCGACAACAGTGACGCCCGCGCCGGCGGCCAGTGGAACAGCTTCAGCGAGATCGCCGTCAAGCGCGTGCTGACGCGCGACGGCAGCAGCAGCTACTACATCAAC
>JBDTUO010000482.1:0-2664 GCA_040007675.1 Rubrivivax sp. | reverse complement strand
TGAAGTGGTTCGAGCTGATCCGCCACAAGTACGGCTGCGAGACGGTGATGCTGCATGTGCCGTATCAGGCCGAAGGGCGCATCAATCCGAACATGCGCGACTACGTCGTCAAGCAGCTGAAGGAAATTGTCATCCCGACGCTGGAACGGGTCTCGGGCATCAAGTTCGACATCGACCGGCTGCGTCAGTACCTGCGCGAATCGGCCAAGGCCGAGGACGACCTGGTGGCGGTCCTGCAGTCGGCCAAGCAAAGGCCGAGCCCGATCGACGGCTACTTCGGCGCCGTCTATTACATCGGCCCGATCTTCACGGCGTTTCGTGGCACCCCCGAGGCGACGCGCTACTACGCCACCCTGCGCGCCGAGATCGAACAACGCATGCGCGAGGGCAGAGGCCCGATCACGCCCGAAGGTGACATGGGTGAAGAGAAGTACCGGCTGGTCGTCGAAGGGCCCCCCAACTGGACGAGCTTTCGAGAGTTCTGGAAGATGTTCTACGACGAAGGCGCGGTGGTGGTGTCGTCGACCTATGCCAAGGTCGGCGGGCTGTACGACTTCGGCTTTCGGCACGACCCGGAGCACCCGCTGGAGTCGCTGGCCGACTACTGCCTGGGCTGCTACACGAACCTGAACCTGCCGTCGCGCGTCGACATGATCTGCAAGTACATCGACGAGTACCAGGCCGACGGGCTGCTGATCAACTCGATCAAGAGCTGCAACAGCTTCTCGGCCGGGCAATTGCTGATCCTGCGCGAAGTCGAGAGGCGCACCGGCAAGCCGGCCGCGTTCGTCGAGACCGATCTGGTCGACCCGCGCTACTTCTCGGCCGCCAACGTGAAGAACCGGCTGGAAAGCTACTTCCAGATGGTCAAGCAAAAGCGCGGCTCGCAGATCGGCAGCGGCACGCCGATGGTCATCTCCAACGCCCCGACCCACTGAGGAACCGGACATGCGCTGCTTCATCGGCATCGACCTCGGCTCGACGACCACCAAGGCGGTGGTCATGGACGAGAACCAGAACATCCTCGGCCGCGGCATCACCAACTCGCGTTCGAACTACGACATCGCCGCGGCCATTGCCAAGCAGGAGGCGCTGGTCAACGGGCGCTTCCAGCTGTTCCGCCAGGCGCTGGGCAGTACGAACGCGTTGAACGGCCAGCTCGACACTTTCATCGAGCAGCTCGAACGCGACTTCCGCGGCGAGCAGTACCTGGAACAGCTCGCGGACCTGGAACAGACCTGCCAGCGCAGCCTGGCCAGCGCCAAGTTCGGCGACCAGACCGACGGCGTCGGTGTGACGCTGACCGAGGTGTTCCGCCGCATCACCGCCGAAGCGCCAGCGCTGTTCGCCCCGGGCGCGAACCGCAAGTCGGACTTCTTCCGCGACATCGCCGGCAGCCAGTACCTGGCGACCGGTGAGGTGGTGGCCAAGGAAGCCGGCACGCGCTACGACCAGTTGCTCAACGTCTTCGACCGCTCGATCATCGAGGTCGAGAACCGGGTCTATGGCGATTCGATCAAGCGCCACCTGCTGGCGGCGCTGGACCGGGCCTTCATCGCGCTGCCCGGCACGGCGTCGCGGCGCGCGCAGGTCGAGGCGCCGATCAAGGGCATTCTCGACACCGAGATGGAGGAAACCTACGTCGTCGGCACCGGCTACGGCCGCGCCCGGCTGCCGTTTTCGAAGGAGCATGTGCGCTCGGAGATCCTGTGCCATGGCCTCGGCGCGCACGTGATGTACCCGCAGACGGCCACCGTGCTGGACATCGGCGGGCAGGACACCAAGGCGATCCAGGTCGACCCGGAAGGCATCGTCGAGAGCTTCCAGATGAACGACCGCTGCGCGGCCGGCTGCGGGCGCTACCTGGGCTACATCGCCGACGAGATGAACATGGGGCTGCACGAGCTCGGGCCGATGGCGATGAAGTCGACCAAGGCCATCCGCATCAACTCCACCTGTACCGTGTTCGCCGGCGCCGAACTGCGCGACCGTCTGGCGCTGGGCGACAAGCGCGAGGACATCATGGCGGGGCTGCATCGCGCGATCATCCTGCGCGCGATGTCGATCCTGGCGCGCTCCGGCGGCATCCGTGATCAGTTCACCTTCACCGGCGGCGTGGCCAAGAACGAGGCCGCGGTGAAGGCACTGAAGGAGCTGGTGCACGAGAACTACGGCGAACTGCAGCTGAACATCGATCCGGATTCGATCTACACCGGCGCCCTGGGTGGCGCCACGTTCGCCTGGCGTGCGGTGGTCGAAGAGGGCAAATCCATCGAAGCGAGGGCCTGACATGAGCACCCACACCATCGGCATCGACATCGGCTCCGGCGCCGTGAAGAGCACGCTGTTTCGCATCGGCGACGACGGCCAGCCCGAGTGGCTGGCCAAGCGCTGCGAGCGCATCCGCCGGCGCGACCCGATGACACTGGCCGAAGAGGGCCGCGACGGCGTTCTCCAGGACGCCGGCGTGGCGCTGGCCGACATCGACTACCTGGCGACCACCGGCGAGGGCGAGAACGTCAAGTTCGCCACCGGTCACTTCTACTCGATGACGACGCATGCGCGCGGTGGCGTGTTCCTGTGCCCCGAAGCGAACGCGGTGGTCGACATCGGCGCGCTCAACGGCCGTGCGATCTACGTCGACGCGCGCGGCAAGGTGCTGGC
>JBDTUO010000481.1:0-2670 GCA_040007675.1 Rubrivivax sp. | reverse complement strand
GAGGCGCGCGAGGGGCTGCAGCGGGCGGTGTTGTAGAAGCTGCTGAAGCGCAGGCCCTGCTTCGCCAGCTTGTCGAGGTTCGGCGTCTCGATCTCGCCGCCATAGCAGCCGATGTCGGAGTAGCCCATGTCGTCGTTGAGTATGAGGACGACGTTCGGCTTGGCAGTCTTCTTCATGTCGGGGTCCGTGGTGGGGTTCGTGCCTGGGGGTTCCTGCCTGCGATTCGGTGCCGGGCGGGGATCAGTGCGCCGCCGGCTGCAGCCGCAGCCCGGTCGCCGCGTCGAACAGATGCGCCGCCACTGGCTCGAAGCCCAGCGTCACGCGATCGCCCTCCTGCACCGTCGGCGGGCGGTCGTTCTTCATCTTGACGAGGCGGCCGTCGGCATCGAGAAAGCTGACGATGCTGCTGTCGCCGAGGTCCTCGACGCGCTCGACGGTCGCCGGGATGCCGTCCTCGACGAGGCAAACGTCGCCGGGTCGCACGCCCAGCGTCACCGGCCGCGCGTCGCCGGTCGCCTCGGCTGCCACCGGCAAGTGGGCGCGACCGACGCTGACGACGCCACCCTGCCACGAGCCGGGCAGGAGGTTCATCGGCGGCGTGCCGATGAATCCGGCCACCGCCACCGTCGCCGGCGCGCGGAAGATCTCGCGCGGCGTGCCGACCTGGACGATGCGCCCTTCCATGAAGACGGCGATGCGGTCAGCCAGCGTCATCGCCTCCTCCTGGTCGTGGGTGACGTAGACGGTGGTCGTGTCGAGCGAGCGCTGCAGCTTGTGCAGACCCACCCGGGTCTCGAGCCGCAGCTTGGCGTCCAGGTTGGAGAGCGGCTCGTCGAGCAGGAAGAGCCGCGGCTGGCGGACGATGGCCCGGGCCAGCGCCACCCGCTGCTGCTGGCCGCCCGAAAGCTGGCCCGGCGTGCGGGCCAGCAGGTGACCGATCTCGACCTTGTCGGCGGCGGCCTTGACCGCACGCGCGATCTCGGCCGGCGCGGTGCGCACCATCTTGAGCGGGAAGCCGATGTTCTGCGCCACCGTCATGTGCGGATAGAGCGCGTAGCTCTGGAACACCATGGCCACATCGCGCGCCCCGGGCTCCTTGTGGGTGACGTCAGCGCCGTCCATGAGCATGCGGCCGCCGCTCACCTGCTCGAGGCCGGCGAGGATGCGCAGGGTGGTCGTCTTGCCGGAGCCCGAGGGTCCGAGCAAGACGAAGAACTCGCCCGGCTCGATCGCCAGGTCGACCTCGTGCAGCACGACCGTCTGGCCGTAGCGCTTCAGCACGCCCTCGAGGCGAACGCTTGCCGCCAAACGTGCCGGGCCGAGCGCCGGGCCGCCCCAAGCCGGCCCGGATCCCCCCGGGGGATCGGCGGACGTACTCGTTCGACGCGGGGCTGTCATCATCGCCTGCCTCCTCCCTTGACGGCGCCGACGGTGAGGCCCTTGACGATGTGGCGCTGGGCGAAGATGCCGATGACGATGACCGGCGCCATCGCCAGCATGGCGCCGGCGGCGAGCCGCGCCCACTGGGTCTGCTCGACCGAGATGAAATTGAACATCGCCACCGTTACCGTGCGCACCTGGTTGCCGCCGAGGACGACGGCGAACAGGAACTCGTTCCAGGCGTTGAGGAAGACGAAGATCGTCGTCACCGCGATGCCGCCGCGCACCTGCGGCAGGATGACGTGCCAGAGCGCGCCCCAGCGGCCGGCGCGATCGAGCAGCGCCGCCTCCTCCATCTCGAAGGGCACGTCCTCGAAATACGACACCATCAGCCAGATCGCGAAGGGCAGCGAGAAGGTCAGGTAGATGACGATGAGGCCGCCGTAGGTGTCGAGGCCGCCGACCTTCTGCAGCACCAGGTAGTAGGGAATGATGAGCCCGACCGGCGGCAGCATCTGCGTTGCGAGCACGTAGAAGCCGGATGTTTTCTTGGCCGGATAGCGCAGCCGCGCCAGGGCGTAGGCGGCGGGGATCGCGAACAGCATCGTCAGCAGCGTCGCGCCGGTGGCAACGACGATGCTCGACCCCAGGTTGGGCACGATCGACGAGGCGCCGAAGATCACCTCGCGGTAGTTGTCGAGCGTCGGCGTGAAGATGAACTTCGGCGGGTAGGCGAGGACGTCGCGTTCGGTCTTGAACGAGGTCATGAGGCCCCAGATCACCGGAAACGCCCAGACCGCCAGGCCGAAGCCGGCGACGGCGTAGAGCGCGATGTGGCGTATCGCCGATCGGGAGGTGTTCATGCGCCACCCTTTTCTCGCGCAGGTCGGGTGTCGCGGCAGGCGGCGCCCGACGGGGGCTCATGCCGCGGCGGTCGACGCTGCGCGCCGACTTCGCTGCGCTGCTCGGCCCGCGGTCGCGTCGCCGAACTCGCTCCGCTCACTGCGTTCGCTGCGCTCGAACAGCGTCGACAAGTCAGATGACGAAGCGCGTGCTGCGAACGCGCCGGCCCCGGGCCTGCGCTGCTCGCCGCCGCAGAAATCGCCCCCGCCGGGCACCGCCTGCCGCGAGTGCCACCGCACGTGGTTCGCGACCAGGACGAAAAGCGCGTTTGCAGCATCACGCCTCGCCACGTGCTGTCCGTCGCGAGGCGTGCCCTCTCCGCCGCCACAGCGAAGGCGGGCGCGGGCGGGTGGCGGCGCGTGTCTGCGGCGCCGAGAAGCGCAGGGC
>JBDTUO010000480.1:0-2670 GCA_040007675.1 Rubrivivax sp. | reverse complement strand
TCGGCGCGACGGGCAAGATGCAGAAGAACAAGCTGCGCGAGCAGTTCAAGGACTATCAGCTGCCGACGGCGTAGCGTTCGGTCCGCACGACGACTACGGGGCACGCAGTGCCCCGTTCAGTTTTCATCGATCGTGTCGGAGCGCGGGCCCCGCGTTGCTCAGCAGCCGACTCCGGTCGACCGACCGGCAGTGCTCACTGCGGCTGTTTGGTCAGCCGCAGGTACGGCTTGAGCGCCTTCCAGCCGCCCGGGAACATCGACTTGGCGTCCTCGTCGCTGACCGCCGGCACGATGATCACGTCCTCGCCGGGTTTCCAGTTCACCGGGGTCGCGACCTTGTGCTTCGCGGTCAGCTGCATCGAATCGAGCACGCGCAGGATCTCGTCGAAGTTGCGCCCGGTCGTCATCGGGTAGGTCAGCATCAGCTTGATGCGCTTGTCGGGCCCGATCACGAACACCGAACGCACGGTCGCGTTGGTCGCCGCGGTGCGGCCCTCGGACGTGCCCGGCTCCTCGGCCGGCAGCATGTTGTAGAGCTTGGCCACCGCCAGGTCATGGTCACCGATCATCGGGTACTTGGGCATGTGGCCCTGGGTCTCCTCGATGTCGGCGGCCCACTTGTGGTGGTTGTCGACCGGGTCGACCGACAGCCCGATCAGCTTGGCGTTGCGCCGGGTGAACTCCGGCGCGATCTTGGCCATGTAGCCGAGTTCGGTCGTGCACACCGGCGTGAAGTCCTTGGGGTGCGAGAACAGCACCGCCCACTGGTCACCGATCCAGTCGTGAAACTTGATCGTGCCCTGGGTGGTCTGGGCCGTGAAGTCGGGGGCGATGTCGTTGATGCGAAGGGACATGGTGCAGTCTCCGAAGTTGAGGTGGCGGGCGGCGAGCCGATCGTTACGGTCACCGGTGGGGGGCGGCTACCTTAGCAGCGCCGCTGCCGCAGCGGCAATGCCCCTGGTCGGTGCGGCGGTTTCGTGCGCCGCGTGCGCCGCGCAGCCGCACGCGTGGCGCACGCGTCGGCTCAGCAGCCTCCGATCACCTTCATCTCGACTCGCCGGTCGAGCGCGTCCGAGGCGTCGTCGCGTGCATTGCCGACCAAGGTCTCGCGCGAGCCCATGCCGCTGGCGATCAAGCGCTTCTCGAGCGCCGGTTTTTCGCGCAGCAACTGCGTCCGGACGACCTCGGCGCGCAGCAGCGACAGGCGTTCGTTCAGCGGCTCTGGCCCGGTGGCGCTGGTGTGGCCGACGACCTCCAGGCAACTCTGCCGCTGATCCGCGTTGCGGGCGATCTGCTCGACCCAGATCGGGTACGGCACCGGGCCGGCACGCGGGTCGGTCCAGAGCGCCGCAGTGCCCGGCCGGAACAGGAACTTGATCCCGAGTCGCTTGCTCGTCAGGCCCTGTTGCACGATGTCGCCGAAGGCGCTGGACGCCGCGCTGGTGCGCCCGAGCCGCAGGTTGGTCAGGTACAGGCCGGTGAAGACCCGCAACTGCTCGCCGCCGGGCGCCGCACGCGCCGTCTCGTAGAGCGTCAGCGCGTCGGCGTACTTGCGCTCGTCGTAGGCGTCGATCGCCTCGGCGATCGTCGCGGCGGTAACGATGCGGTCGATGTATTGCGGATGGATAGGGTCACCGGCCTTCGTGCCCTGGCAGGTGCGGATGTAGCCGAGCGTGGCCCCGTCTTCGGTGGTCGCAGGGGCGTCGCGGAAGAAGGCCAGCGGCGTCGGGTCGACGCCCTCGGTGCTGGCGAATGCCAATCCCTTGCTGACGAGCTTGCCGGTCTTCAGGTCGGCCAGTGCGAGGCAGATGCGGTAGGCCTCGCGCTTGCCTTCGGTCTTGCGTTGCGCATTGACCCCGGTGAAGGTGCCGATCAGCACCAGCGGCCCCTGCTGCACGCTGGCGGCGCTGAACTCACGCACCTGGTAGCGCGGAAACTTCGACTCGACCAGCTTGACGATGCGCGCGCCCATCGCCTGGGTCGACTGCGTCTGCATGCCGGTGAGCCCGTCGATCAGCGGATCGATCACGAGCGTGAAGCGCCCCTGCGGCGGCAACTGTGCCTTCTCGAACAGGTTGTTCGCGGCCGACAGCACGGCGTCGTCGAACGGCAGGATCGGTGGTGGCGGGGGTGGCGGTGCGGCCGCTACCGGGGCCGCCGCAGGTGTGGGTGCCGGTGCAGGCGCTGGCGCAGTGGCCGTCGGCCGCGGCGCAGCCGCGGGCGCCGGCGATGCCGCAGGCGTGGCGGGCGCCGGCTTGCCCGCGGGCAGCATCGTGCAGGCGGCCGTGAGCACGGCCGCGGTGCCGAGTCCCAGCACCGCGAGCACGAAACGTCTGGGCCGGACTGGCGCGTCGCTTCGGCCAGACTTCGGGGTCGCGCGCATCGGTGTGTGCATCGGGGCACTCCGGGGGTGGGGTCGCGCGCAGTATGCCCCGATGGCGCGCGACGCCACCTTCGCTCTAGGGGCCCTCGGGACGCGTCAACGCGAGCAGCGCCGCTGGAAGTACTCGTCGTCGGCGGGCATCAGCACCTCGCCGAGTTGCATCCGCTGCAGCAGCACCGCACAGCGCGTGGCGTCGCGTGAAGTCGGCGCCGTGTCGGGCGACGCGGGCGCGCGGCGCACCAGCGGCGGCGCCGGGCTGGCCCGCTCCGGTGCGGGGCGCGGGCGCGC
>JBDTUO010000479.1:0-2670 GCA_040007675.1 Rubrivivax sp. | reverse complement strand
TTGATCGAGTTGACGGTGCCGATGTGGTGGCGGCGCTTGAAGTCGAGGTCGGCGCCGACCGCCTTGACGATGTCCTGGCAATCGTCGAACACGCCCTGCAGGCTCAGGTTGTGGATGTTGGCGTCGGTCAGGCTGAACATCTGCGCCTGCTGGAACTCGCTCATGCGCCCGTGCGGGCTCAGCATGAACACCCGCACGCCGCGCTTGCCGCGCATCGCGTATTCGGCCGCGCTGCCGGTGTCGCCCGAGGTCGCGCCGAGGATGTTGAGCGTCTGCCCGCGGCGCCCCAGTTCGTACTCGAACAGCGCGCCGAGCAGCTGCATCGCGACGTCCTTGAACGCCAGCGTCGGGCCGTTGGACAGGCCCTGCAGCGCCAGGCCCGGCGCCAGCCGGTCCAGCGGCGTCAGCGGCGTGATCTGCGGCGTGCCGAAGGTCGCCGCGGTGTAGGTGGTGTGCACCAGCCGGGCGAGGTCATCGGCCGGCACGTCGTCGATGAAGCGGCGCAGGATCTCGATCGCGAGCGCCGGGTACGACAGCTCGCGCCAGGCGGAGAGCTGCGCGGCGTCGATGTGCGGGTACGTCTGCGGCAGGTACAGCCCGCCGTCGGGCGCCAACCCTTCGAGCAGGATGTCGGAGAAGCCGCGCGGCGTGGCGTCGCCCCGGGTACTGAGGTATTTCACCGGCCATCCCTCCACGAGCGCCGCGCGCCGCTCACTGCAGCGCCTCCTTGCGAATCCGCACGATCGGCGCCAGCACGGTCGGCAGCGCCTGCATCTGCGCCAGCGCCGCCAGCATGCGACCCTCGACGGTGTCGTGCGTCAACATGATCAGGTCCGTGTGCGGCTGCGCGTCGCCGGCCGGCCCGTGCAACTCGCCGGCTGCACCCGGGCGCTGCAGCACGGCATCGATCGAGATGTCGTGCTCGGCCAGGATGCTGGTGATGCGGGCGAGCACACCGGCCTGATCGGCCACGCGCAGGCGCAGGTAGTACGCCGTGATCACCTGCTCGATCGGCAGGATCGGCGTGCTGGCCATCGCGCCGGGTTGGAACGCCAGGTGCGGCACGCGGTGGTCGGGGTCGGCGGTGTGCAGCCGCGTCACGTCGACGAGGTCGGCGACGACGGCACTCGCGGTGGGCTCGGCACCCGCACCCTTGCCGTAATACAGCGTGGTGCCGACGGCATCGCCGTGCACGACGACCGCGTTCATCGCGCCCTCGACGTTGGCGATCAGCCGGCTCGCCGGCACCAGCGTCGGGTGCACACGCAGCTCGATGCCGCCGCCGGCCAGGTCGTCGCGCCGGCGCGTGATGCCGAGCAGCTTGATGCGGTAGCCGAGCTGTTCGGCGTAGCGGATGTCGGCCGGCTGCAGCGCCGCGATGCCCTCGATGTAGGCCTTGTCGAACTGCACCGGCACACCGAACGCGATCGCGCTCATGATCGTCACCTTGTGCGCCGCGTCGACCCCGCCGATGTCGAAGCTGGGGTCGGCCTCGGCATAACCGAGCGCCTGCGCCTGCGCCAGCGCGGTGGCGAAGTCCAGGCCCTGGCTGCGCATCGCCGACAGGATGAAATTGGTCGTGCCGTTGATGATGCCGGCGACCCACTCGATGCGGTTGGCGGTCAGGCCCTCGCGCAGCGCCTTGATGATGGGGATGCCGCCCGCGACCGCGGCCTCGAAGGCGACCATCACGCCGCGCGCCCGCGCCGCCTCGAAGATCTCGTTGCCGTGCAGCGCCAGCAGCGCCTTGTTCGCCGTCACGACGTGCTTGCCGTGCGCGATCGCCTCCAGCACCAGCGAGCGCGCCAGCTCGGTACCACCCATCAGCTCGACGACGATGTCGATCTCCGGGTGGGCGACGACGGTGCGCGGGTCGGGAACCACCTCGACGCTGTCGCCGACCAGCCGGCGCGCGGCGGCGAGGTCGCGCCGGCACACCATGCGGATCTCGATCGCGCGTCCGGCGCGACGGCGGATCTCGTCGCGGTTGCGGCGCAGCACCTCGACCGTGCCGGCGCCGACGGTGCCGAGGCCGATCAGGCCGATCTGGACCGGGTTCATTTCTGCCCCTCGTCCGGCGGGACCGCCGGACTATCCCCCGAGGGGATCGCGGGCCGGCTTGGGAGCGGCCCGGCGCTCGGCCCGCCGCGCGGGATCGACGCAGGAGGGCTCATGCGCTGTGGCGACGCCGGTAGTGCGCCAGGAAGCGGTCGATGCGGCCGACCGCTTCGTGCAGGTCGTCGACGTTGGGCAGGAAGACGAGCCGGAAATGGTCCGGCGTCGGCCAGTTGAAGCCGCTGCCCTGCACGATCAGCACCTTCTCCTCGGCGAGCAGGTCGTAGGCGAACTGCTGGTCGTCGGTGATCGGGTAGACCTTGGGGTCCAGGCGCGGGAACATGTACAGCGCCGCCTTCGGCTTGACGACCGAGACGCCGGGGATCTGCGTCAGCAGGTCGTACGCGCGGTCGCGCTGGCGCGCCAGCCGCCCGCCCGGCGCCACCAGGTCCTTGATGCTCTGGTAGCCGCCGAGCGCGGTCTGGATCGCGAGCTGGCCCGGCGTGTTCGAGCACAGGCGCATCGACGCCAGCATGTTGAGGCCCTCGATGTAGTCGGCCGCATGGCGCTTCTCGCCCGACACCACCATCCAGCCGGCACGGTAGCCGCACGAGC
>JBDTUO010000478.1:0-2672 GCA_040007675.1 Rubrivivax sp. | reverse complement strand
GCGGCGTGTTCACGCGCGGCGAGAACCCGTGGCGCTACCTGAAGCCGCTGGCAGCGCAGCTGTTCCTGTCGGGCAACGAGGTCGACGTGCGCGCCGCGCTCGCGGCCGGTGTGCCGGCAGCGCGGGTGCTGCCGCACAGCGTGCTGGCCTCGAACGCGCACCCCAACGAGGTGCGCATCGCGTTCGACGGCGACGCGGTGCTGTTCTCCGACGAGGCCGAGCGCGTGTACCAGGACCAGGGGCTGGACGCCTTCCAGCGCCACGAAAGTGACCAGGCCGCCACGCCGCTGGCGCCGGGACCATTCAAGCCGCTGCTGCAGGCCCTGCAGCGCCTGCAGCAGCACCCGGACGGCCCGATGCGCCTGCGCACGGCGCTCGTCACAGCACGCAGCGCGCCGGCCCACGAACGCGCCATTCGCACGCTGATGGACTGGGACATCCGCGTGGACGAGGCCATGTTCCTCGGCGGCCTGCCCAAGGGCGAATTCCTGCGCGAGTTCGAACCCGACTTCTTCTTCGACGACCAGACCGGGCACGTCGAGAGCGCGGCAGGGCACGTGCCCGCAGGCCACGTCGCCGCCGGGGTCGTGAACGACGGCCGCGTGGCGCCGCGCTGACGCCGGGCCAGGCCCGCTCAGGGGGCGCCCGGCCGGAACCCTCGCAGCGCTTCCAGGTCGAGCACGCGCACGCCGCCGTACTCGACGCGGATCACGCCGGCATCCTGCAGGTGGCGCAGTGCCTCGTTCACCCGCTGGCGCGACAGGCCGACGATGTAGCCGAGCTCGAGCTGCGTGATGCGCAACACGCTGCCGACCCCGGGGTACAGCACTGGGTGGAACAGCGCTGCCAGGCTGCGCGCGACGCGCAGGTCGGGCTGCGTCATGCGGTCGATCTCGCGCGCACTGATGAACTGGCCCAGGCGCTCGTTGAGCTGGTTCATCACGAAGCGGTTGAACGCGATGCTGCGCGCGAGCAGGGCGTCAAAGGTCGCCACGGGAATGCCGGCGACGACGCTGCGGCGCAGCGCCTGGATGTTGTAGCGGTAATTCTCGTGCTTGAGCAGCGTGCCTTCACCGAACCAGCCGCCGGGGGGCACGCCGGTGAACGTCATCGGCACGCCGTGCTCGGTGTCGTTGCTCATCTTCAGCAGCCCGTCGACGACGCCGAGCCAGTAGCTCGCCGGGCGGCCGTAGCGGCAGATCAGCTCACGCGGCTCGGCCTGCACGACACGCAGTTCGGCCACGGCGTGGGCTCGATCCTCGCGCTCCAGCAGCGCCAGCCAGGGAATGCCGGCCAGTTCCCGCGCGTGCGGCGCGCGCGAGCGCGCCTGCAGTCCGGGCGCTGGCGGGCGAGCGAGGTCGGGGCCTGCGGGGATGAAGGGCGCCGGCGCCATCGGCCACCGCTCGCCGACGGCGTCGACTTCCGGCGGTTCAGGGACAGGTTGCACCCGGGAAATGCCTCATAGGACGTACCCCTGGATTGTCGTTACAACGACAACGAGACGTCAAACTTCTTTCCAGAATCGGGGTCCATTCAACGCCCCCTCTCCCGAAACCGGCAATGCCGACATTCCCCCAGTGGCTGGACAAGCACGCGGCCGAGCGACCGGATGCGCCGGCGTTGCGCGTCAAGGAATTCGGCATCTGGCAGAGCACCTCGTGGAGCGAGCTGGCGGAGCTGGTGCGTGACCTCGCCGGCGGGCTGAGCGTGGCCGGCCTGAGCCGCGGCGATCATGTGGTCGTGATCGGCGAGAACCGGCCTCGTCTGTATGCGTCGATGCTGGCGATCCAGGCGCTCGGCGGCATCCCGGTGCCGCTGTACCAGGACGCGGTGGGCGCGGAGTTCGTGTTCCCGATCCAGAACGCCGAGGTGCGACTGGCGATCGTCGAGGACCAGGAGCAGGTCGACAAGCTGCTCGAGCTGCGCAGCACCGAGTGTCCGGGTCTGACCCACATCTGGTACGACGAGGCGCGTGGATTGCGCCAGTACGACGAGCCGGGACTGGCGTCGCTCGACGAGCTGATCGCCGAAGGCCGGCACCTTGCAAAGGGCCAGCCCGACTTCTACGCGGCCGCGCTGGCATCGGCGGACGAGCAGGACGTCGCGGCGATGTTCTTCACCTCCGGCACCACCGGCAAGCCCAAGGGCGTCGTGCACACGCACTTCACGCTGCTCGACCGTGCCATCGCCGGCGCGCGCTTCGACAAGCTCGGTCCGGACGAGGAGGTGCTGGCCTACCTGCCGCCGGCCTGGATCGGGCAGAACATCTTCAGCTACGCGCAGTGGCTGGCGTGCGGCTACGTCGTCAACTGCCCGGAGTCGGCCGAGACGGTGATGATCGACCTGAAGGAGATCGGTCCGACCTACTACTTCGCGCCGCCGCGCGTGTTCGAGGGGCTGTTGACGAGCGTGATGATCCGCATGGAGGATGCCTCGCGCGTCAAGCGCTGGATGTTCGAGCGCGCGATGGACGTGGCGCGCCGGGTCGGCCCCGACATCATCGACGGCCGCCCGGTCGGCGCGCTCGACCGTCTGAAGTACCGCCTCGGCAACCTCTTCATCTACGGCCCGCTGCGCAACACGTTGGGCCTGTCACGCGTGCGCGTGGCCTACACCGCGGGCGAGGCCATCGGGCCCGACCTGTTCAGCTTCTACCGCTCGATCGGCATCAA
>JBDTUO010000477.1:0-2673 GCA_040007675.1 Rubrivivax sp. | reverse complement strand
ACATGCGGGTGTGGAACTGGCCGGTCTTGCCGGTGATGCCCTGCGTGATGACGCGGGTGTTCTTGTCGATCAGGATGGACATGGGGCTCCCTACTTGACCGCGGCGACGATCTTGGTGGCCGCCTCGGCCATCGTGTCCGCGCTGATGATAGGCAGGCCGGATTCGGCCAGCAGCCGCTTGCCGATGTCCTCGTTCGTGCCCTTCATCCGCACCACCAGCGGCACCGACAGGTTGACCGCCTTGCACGCCGCGATGACGCCCTCGGCGATGGTGTCGCACTTCATGATGCCGCCGAAGATGTTGACCAGGATGCCCTTGACGTTCTTGTTCTTGAGCATGATCTTGAACGCCTCGGTGACCTTCTCGGTCGTGGCGCCGCCGCCGACGTCCAGAAAGTTCGCCGGTTCGCCGCCGAACAGCTTGATGGTGTCCATCGTCGCCATCGCGAGGCCGGCGCCATTGACCAGGCAGCCGATGTTGCCGTCCAGGCTGATGTAGCTGAGGTCGAACTTGCTGGCCGCCACTTCGGCCGCGTCCTCCTCGTCGAGGTCGCGGTAGGCGACGACGTCGGGGTGGCGGAACAGCGCGTTGCTGTCGAAGTTGAACTTGGCGTCGAGCGCCTTGATGCCACCGCTGCCTTCCAGGATCAGCGGGTTGATCTCGGCCAGGCTGGCGTCGGTGTCCATGTAGCAGGCGTAGAGCTTGCGGAAAACGTCAGTCGCCTGCGCCTGGCTGGCGTCGGGCACGCCGATGCCGCGCGCGAGTTCCAGCGCCTGGGCGTCGGTGAGGCCGGTCAGCGGGTCGACGAAGACCTTGATGATCTTCTCGGGCGTCGCGTGCGCGACCTGCTCGATGTCCATGCCACCCTCGGCGCTGGCCATCAGCGCGACCTTCTGCGTCGCGCGGTCGGTCAGCGCGGCGACGTAGTACTCCTTGCGGATGTCGGCGCCTTCCTCGACCAGCAGTCGCCGCACCTTCTGGCCCTCGGGCCCGGTCTGGTGCGTCTTCAACTGCATGCCGAGGATCTGGCCGGCGTACTGCTCGACTTCGGGCAGCGAGCGCGCGAGCTTGACGCCGCCGCCCTTGCCGCGCCCGCCGGCATGGATCTGCGCCTTCACGACCCAGACGTTGCCGCCGAGCTTCTGCGCGGCTTCCTGCGCCTCGCGCACGGTGAATGCGGCGTAGCCGCGCGGCACCGGCACGCCGGCCGCGCGCAGCAGTTCCTTGGCCTGGTATTCGTGGATCTTCATGTCGTTCGGTCCTTGCGCAGGGAGGTGTCGTCGGCCACGGGGGTCGCGGCGCGCGCCCAGCGCGGATAGTGCCGCAGCACGGTCGCGCCGTCGCTGCGCAGCGCGTGGCAGCGGTCGATCTGGAACGGGCGCTCGGCGCCGGCGGCGTCGCCGCGGGTGTCGATCACGTCGCCGGCGAAGGCCTGCACGACCGCGGTCGGCAGGACCTGCGCGAGCTCGGTGATATGGGTGCAGCCGAGCACGCCGCCGACGCGCTCGCGCAGCGCCTGCCGAAAGCCCTGCATCAGGTTCAGGCCGGTGAGGCGGGCGTAGGCGTCGCCGTGGTCGTCGCAGGCGCCGGCGTACGGCACCGACAGCGACAGCGCGCCCGCATCGACGATGGTCATGCTGCGATCGACCACGACGCGCAGCAGCATGTCGTGGATCGGCTGGCCGGCCGGCCGGCGCCCGCTCGGCAACTCGGCGTCGTGCGTCTTGACGTCGGTCAGCCGCGCATCGGCCTCGAACAGACCGTCGTCCCGCGCGAACACCTGGACGTCGATCTGGCGGCGATGGCGGAGCTGGCGCGTGGCCGCGCTGCGAGGAAGCGGCATCTGAAGAAAGCGGTGGGGAGCCCTGCCGTCAAGGGGCAGCGGGCGAATGTAGCATGCTGCAACGCAGCATCCCGCGGCCCAGCGAGCGCTGGCGGCGAAGGCGCGCAGGGCCCAGGCCGCCGGGCCGCCCCGACGCTCAATCGGGGTCGGACAGGCCGCGCACGACGCGGCGGATCGTCTCGCTCGAGAAGCCGCGGCCGGCGAGAAAACGCGCCTGCCGCACCCGCTCGACGACGTCGGTGGCGGGCGCACCGCCGAAGCGGCGCTGCCAGATCTCGCGCGCACGCGACAGCTCGGTGCCGGGCAGCGTCGCGAGCGCGTCGCGGATGTGTTCGTCACCCAGGCCGCGGCTGCGCATCGTGAACCGCACCCGGGCGTCGCCGAAGCGCCGCGACTGCGCCGTCGCCAACGCATCAGCGGCGCGGCGGTCGCTCAGCAGGCCGGCGGCGGCCAGGGCGTCGAGCGCCGGGCCGATCTGCGCCAGCGCCTCGGGCTGCTCGCGCAGCCGCTGACGCAGCTTGCGCTCGAGTTCGGTGCGGGTGTGTTCGCGCTGGGCCAACAAGCGCAGCGCCCGGCCCTTGACCGACAGCGCGGGGCTGTGCCCGGGCATCGCGCGAGGGTCGACCGAGGCCCGACTTCGGACGGACGGCGGCTCAGGCCGCGGCGGCCACGGCCAGCGCCGTCTTCGTGCCGGCGAGCGCCGGAATGCCGAGCGACTCGCGCACCTTGTTCTCGATCTCGCGCGCCATGTCGGGGTTCTCGCGCAGGAACTCGCGTGCGTTGTCCTTGCCCTGGCCGATCTTCTCGCCGTTGTAGGCGTACCAGGCGC
>JBDTUO010000476.1:0-2676 GCA_040007675.1 Rubrivivax sp. | reverse complement strand
CAGGCCGACGTAGCCGAGGCCGATGACGGCGATGGTGGTCATACAGGACTCTCCGCAAAGTTCGTTATCGGGTTCATTCGGGCCGACCGCCGGAGCGCGCCGATTCGAGCGACTCGCGCCATCGCGCCAAGCGCGGGGCGACGAAGGCCGAAAGCCTCTCGTCGGCGCGCTCGTCCATCGGGGTGGCGACGATCAGCACGGCACCGTCGTCGCCGCGGCCGAGCACGCGCTGAGTGGCCTGGCGCAGCTTCGCGCGAACGTCGCTCGCCTCCCACTCGCCGTCGATCCAGTACCACTGCCAGACGCGCAGGCGCTCGGTGTTCGCGGCGTCGAGTCGGGTCGATGCCCGCAGCAGTTCGGCGTTGACGGCGATCGGGCCTTCGGCCAGCCGGCGCCGCTGCACGGTCGTCCAGCGGTTGTCGGCGACGTCCAGCACCGCATTGATCGAGCTGACCAGCTTGCGTTCTTCACCCTGCTGGCGGTAGTAGCCGACCCAGACCCAGACGGGTCGGCCGTCCTGGAGATGGGCACCATGCGTCGTGGCAGACGGGTTGCGGAAGCCGGGATCGAACGGCAGCGACGGTCCGCCCGCCATCGAGTCGTCCGAAGCGAGCGACAGCGCCGGCGGTGGTCGTTCGGCACCATGTTCGAGGCGCCACATCAGGATCTGAGCACCCACCGCGAGTGCGACGACGCCCGCCGCCGTGGTCCATCTCACCGATCGCCACAACATCAGTTGGGGCGCGCCCACGGCTGTCGCGGCGGCCGACAGCGAATCCGGCTGCGCCCAGCGCGAGCCGATCCAGAACATCAGCCCGACGACGAGGCCGAAGAACACCCAGCCGTAGATGATGTGGTCGACGCCGACCGCGAGGGTGTTGCCCGACAGGTGCCCGAGCATGACGATCATGTAGGCGCGCAGCCAGTTCGCGACGATCGGTACGACGATCGCAACCCCGACGAAGGCCCAGCGCCGCGCCATCGAGCGATAGTTCAGATAGGCGAACAGCGTCCCGACCATCAGTGAGGCGATCAGGTAGCGCACCCCTGAGCAGGCCTCGACCACCGACCAGCTTCCACTCGGGATCACGAAGGAGTTGCCTTCCCGATAGACCGGGACCCCGCTCTGGCGCAGGGCAGCGATCGTGAAATCCGCTGTGTGGTTGATCAGCGTAGGGACCAGGAACTCTCCAACCGGAACCGAGAAGAACAGGAAGCCGAGCGGAAACAGCAGCGTCCGCGTGACGGCCAGGCCGTACAGCGCCGGCACGGAAAGCACGATCAGCGCAACGAGCGCGAACTGCGACGCAGCACTGACCGAAGCCAGCTCTCCGAGCAGCCACAGCAGCGCCACGGCCGCCATCGGGACGATCACCCACGGGCTCGGGCGGCGCGGCACCGACACGAGTTCCGCGCGTTGGCGCCAGACGAGCCAGACCACGATCGGCGGCACGAGAAACGCGTGCGCGAAAGTGTCCGATCGCGACCAGATGCCGACCATCGCCGCTGCGGTGTCCCGGAACAGCCAGAGCAGTGCAGCAAGCACGAGCACGAACGGCAGCAACAGCTGCCAGCGAGGCCGCAGCGTCGGGGCATTCACGGCGCGCACTGGACTACCTTCGGGCTGCGCCGTTCGGTATTCGCCCTTGGGGCGGCCCGGCGGACTCATGCGGCGCGGCGCGGCCCGGCGGCGGCGTCCAGGCAAGCGTCAAGCGCTGACAGGCGCGCGTCCCATCCGTAGTGACGGATCACCTGCTCGCGCGCGGAAGCGCCGATCGCAGAGGCCAGTTTCGGGGAGTCCAGCAGCCTGCCGATGGCGTCGGCATAGTCGGCGGCGCTGTGGGCCGAGAGGAGGTCGCGCCCCGGCACCACGTCCAGCGCCTCCACGCATGGCGCCGCCGCCACGACCGGCCTGCCCATCGCCATCGCCTCCAGCACCTTGTTCTGGACGCCGCGAGCGAGCCGAAGCGGCGCGACGACCGCGGCGGCGTGCTGCAGGTACGGCCGAACGTCGGGGACGGTGCCGGTCACAGCGACCGCGACGCCTTGGAGTGCGCGCACCGAGTCTGGGGGCTGGCGGCCGACCACGTGCAACCGCAAGGACGGGAAGCGGCTGCGCAAAGCGGGCAGCACGTCGGTCGCAAACCAGCTGACGGCGTCGACGTTTGGCCAGTAGTCCATCGCTCCGGTGAAGACGACAGGTGTCTCGTCGCCCGCGAACGGCGACGGACGCGCCGAGTCGGGAGAAAAGTACTCTGCATCGACCCCGTTGCCGAGCGCCCGCAGCGTCGCGCACTCGGGGGCAAGCCCTTGGAACAAACTGACCTCCTTCTCGGTGACGAAGAACGACTGCGTCGCACGCGCCGCCACCTGGCGCTCGTAGGCCAGCAGTTGCCGCCCTTCGCGCCGGTACAGCCAGCTCATCGGCCATCGGTGCGCGCTCGAGTAGTCGGTCCACTTCGCTGAGTCGACGTCCACGAAATCCACCAGCACCGGCACGGCGAAGCCCTGCGCGTACTGGGCCATCGATGACGAGAACACGACCACGGCGTCGATGTCGCCGCGCTGGCGCTGTGTCTCGACCCAATCATGCAGGCCGGCGTCGCGATAGTAGGACAGCGTCAGCGGCTCGTCCCGAAACAGCCCGGTGAGGCTGGCGACGCGTGCCGCGCGCGG
>JBDTUO010000475.1:0-2685 GCA_040007675.1 Rubrivivax sp. | reverse complement strand
GGACTGAGATGTGGTGGAACACGTTCGGGCTGGCCTTGCGCGAGATCCGGCGCAACCTGATGCGCTCGTTCCTGACCATCCTCGGCATCGTCATCGGCGTCGCCGCGGTGATCACGATGGTGACGGTCGGCAACGGGGCCACGCGCGCCGTGTCCGACCAGATCTCGAGCCTGGGCACCAAGCTGCTGATGGTGCGCCAGGGCCAGCGCCTCGGCCCCGGGCGCGACAGCGCCGGCGCGCCGCCGTTTCGCGTGGCCGACGTCGACGCCATCGCGGCCCAGGTGTCGGGCGTGCGCGCCGTCGCGCCGCAGACGAACAGCGGTGCGCTCGCGGTGGTCGGTGCGCGCAACTGGTCGACGCTGGTCGTCGGCACCCAGAACGCCTACTTCGACACCAACAACTGGACTCTGGCCGAGGGCCGCCGCTTCGAACCGGCCGAGGAGCGCGCCGGCAGCGCCGTCTGCGTGATCGGCGCGACCGTGCGCCGCGAGCTGTTCGGCGCCACGACCGACCCCGTCGGCGCGTCGCTGCGGCTGCGCAACCTCAGCTGCGAGGTGATCGGCCTGCTCGCCTCCAAAGGCCAGGCGGCGATGGGCAACGACCAGGACGACGTCGTCGTGATGCCGATCGCGACCGTGCAGCGCCGCCTGACCGGCAACCAGAACGTCAGCACGCTGCTGGTCTCGATGACCGACGACGCCGACCCGGAGCGCGTCAAGGCCGACCTCTCCGAGTTGCTGCGCGAGCGGCGCAAGCTCGCGCCGGGAGACGACGACAACTTCAGCGTGCTGGACACGCAGCAGCTGGCCGAGACGCTGTCGGGCACGACACGCGTGATGACGATGCTGCTCGGCGCGGTGGCTGCCGTCAGCCTGCTGGTCGGCGGCATCGGCATCATGAACATCATGCTGGTGAGCGTGACCGAGCGCACGCGCGAGATCGGCATCCGGCTCGCGATCGGCGCGTTGGGCCACGAGGTGCTGGCGCAGTTCCTGGTCGAGGCGGTGGCGCTGGCAGCGCTCGGCGGGCTGATCGGCGTCGTGCTCGCGACCGGCGCGTCGATCGTGGTGACGCGGCTGATGGGCGTGCCCTACGTGTTCGACCCGACGATCAACCTCGTGTCCTTCGCGTTCGCGGCCGCGATCGGCGTCGTGTTCGGCTTCTTCCCGGCCCGTCGAGCCGCGCGGCTGGACCCGATCGAGGCGCTGCGGCACGAGTAGCCCCCCCGCATGCGCGTCTCCGGCGGCGCGTCAACGCGCGCGCAGCAGCGGGCGCAGCGCGATCAGCCCGAGCAGCGGCCCCACTCCGAGCCAGGGCAGCAGCACCGCGAGCGACTGGGTCTGCGCGAGCGACACGAACAGCTGGATGCTGGCGATGGAGATCGCGAAGCCGATGCTGTTCGTCAGCGTCAGCACGCTGCCGACCGCCTGCGCCGGCGCGTTGACCGCCGTCAGCGCCGAGAACTGCGGCGAGTCGCCCGCCACCGTGACGCCCCACAGCAAAAGCCAGGCGTAGAACACCGCATCCGGCGCCCCGAGCAGCCACGGCGCGGCCACGCAGCACAGACCACTCGTCGCCAGCTGTACCGCGGCGACCCGGGCGCTGCCGATGCGCTGCGCCCAGCGGCCACCGGCTGCACAGCCGAACGCGCCGGCGCCGAGCACCACGAAGGCGACCCCCGACAGCGCCGGCCCGGCGAGGCGCGTCGCGAGCACGAAGGGCACCAGCACCCACATCGTGTACAGCTCCCACATGTGACCGAAGTAGCCGAACACCGACGCGCGCACCCGCCAATCGGTCCACAGGCTGGCGAGCGCGCGCCACGGGATCGTGCTGACGCGCGCAGGCGCATGCGGGGGTTCGGGCACCGCCGCGATCACCAGTGCGCCCGCCGCGGCCGACGCGGCGGCGACGGCAACGAACACGGCCGACCACGGCCAGCCGGGCAGCGACGCGGTCAGCGCACGCAGCGCGTGCGGCAGCGCGCTGCCGAGTACCAGCGCGCCGATCAGCCAGCCGAGCGCGGCGCCGAGACCGCGCGGGAACCATTGCGCCGCGATCTTCATGCCGACCGGGTAGATGCCGGCCAGGCAGAAGCCGGTCAGCGCGCGCCAGAACAGCAGCGCCGGCAGCTGTTCGGCCATCGCCAGCCCGGCGAGGGTGCTGCCGGCGCTGGCCAGCGCGCAGCCGAGGAAGACCCACCGGGCAGGAAAGCGGTCGGCCACGGCGAGCAGCGCGAACACCAGCGTGCCCGCAATGAAGCCCAGCTGGACCGCCGACGTCAGCGTACCCACCGCGGCCGCCGGCCAGCCGGTGACGCGCTGCAGGTCGGGCATGACGGCATTCACGGCGAACCAGGGCGAGGTGCCGAGGAACTGCGCCAGCACGATCACCGGCAGCACGCGGCGCGGCGCGGCCGGCGGCGCGTCGGCCGGCGCCCGGACGACCGTGGCGCTCACCACAGCGTGTGCAGCGCGGCCGACAAGCCTGGCAGCAGGCGGGCCTTCAGCGTGGCGTCACCGCTTTCCTGCAGCGCCGCGTACAGCGTCAGCAGCAGCGCCTTGGCGTTGTGTTGGCGCGCCAGCGCCGCCAGCGCCGGTGGCGCGCCGACCTCGACGCGGCCGGCGAGCGCGATGCGCCCGCACCAGCCGCTCCAGAACGCGGCGTCGTGCAGGTCGCGCCGGG
>JBDTUO010000474.1:0-2690 GCA_040007675.1 Rubrivivax sp. | reverse complement strand
TCGAGGCGCAGCGGCTGGAGCAGCGCACGCGCTTCGACCTCGAGATGCTGCAGGAAATCGGCCACTGCAAGGGCATCGAGAACTACACGCGCCACCTCAGCGGGGCGGCGCCGGGCGAACCCCCGTCGACGCTGGTCGACTACCTGCCGCCCGACGCGCTGATGTTCATGGACGAGAGCCATGTGTTGATCGGCCAGTTCGGCGGCATGTACAACGGCGACCGCGCGCGCAAGACGACGCTGGTCGAGTACGGTTTCAGGCTGCCGAGCGCGCTCGACAACCGGCCGCTCAAGTTCGAGGAGTTCGAACGCAGGATGAGGCAGGTCGTGTTCGTGTCCGCGACCCCGGCCGACTACGAAAAGACGCATGCCGGGCAGGTTGTCGAGCAGTTGGTGCGGCCGACCGGTCTCGTGGACCCCGAAGTCGAGGTGCGCCCGGCCGGCCGGCAGGTCGACGACGTGCTGCAGGAGATCCGCGGGCGCGTCGAGCTCAACGAGCGGGTGCTGATCACCACGCTGACCAAGCGCATGGCCGAGCAGCTGACCGACTACCTGGGCGAGAACGGCGTCAAGGTGCGCTACCTGCACAGCGACATCGACACCGTCGAGCGGGTCGAGATCCTGCGTGACCTGAGGCTGGGGGCGTTCGACGTGCTGGTCGGCATCAACCTGCTGCGCGAGGGCCTCGACCTGCCCGAGGTCAGCCTGGTGGCGATCCTGGACGCCGACAAGGAAGGATTCCTGCGCGCCGAGCGCAGCCTGATCCAGACCATAGGCCGCGCCGCGCGCCACCTGAACGGCCGCGCCATCCTCTATGCCGACCGCATCACCGAATCGATGCGGCGCGCGATCGACGAGACCGAACGCCGGCGCGCGCGCCAGGTGGCGTTCAACACCGAACACGGGATCGTGCCGCGCAGCATCGTCAAGCAGGTGCGTGACATGATCGACGGCGTCGTCTCGGACAAGGCGGCGAAGGACGAGGCCCAGCGCATCAAGGCCGCCGCCGAGCTGGAGTCGCTGTCGGACCGGGACGCGGGCAAGCGGGTCAAGGCGCTCGAGAAGCAGATGCTCGAGCACGCGCGCAACCTCGAGTTCGAGAAGGCGGCGCGTGTGCGCGACCAGCTGGCGCTGCTGCGCGAGCAGTTGCTCGGCGCCGCCGGCCACGACCATGTGGACGTCGTCGTGCCGCCATCGGCGTCACCCGCTGCGGGAGGCCGCCGGTGAAGCTGCCCTGGCGACGGGCGGGGTCGGCCGCTGCCCCCGCCGAGCCGGTGGTGGCGGTCTTGATGGTGTGTATGGGCAACATCTGCCGCTCGCCGACCGCCGAAGGGGTGCTTCGCCAGCGTCTGGAACGGGCTGGTCTGGCCGATCGCGTGCGCGTCGACTCGGCCGGCACACATGGTTACCACGCCGCCGACCCGCCGGACCCGCGGGCACAGCAGTCGGCGCGCCGTCGCGGGGTCGAGATCGGCGCGCAGCGGGCGCGCCAGGTCGAGCCGGCGGATTTCGACACCTTCCAGTTCATCCTGGCCATGGATGATGACAACCTCTCGAATCTTGAGCGCATTCGCCCCGAAAAACATTCGAACAGCCCGCAACTCCTCATGAGTTTCGCGCGTCGAACGGGCGCGCCGCGCGCCGTGCCCGACCCGTATTACGGCGCCCCGGAGGGCTTCGAGCGGGTGCTCGACTTGATCGAGGAGGCCTGTGACGGCTTGATACAACACCTGCGCCAAACTGTCGCCGAAGCGGGTCCCAGGGGAACTTCGGGAGCCGATCCCGACCAAAAGAGTCAGGATTCGGCTATACTTGACTGATCCGCTCGGATATTCCCGGGCGCTTCTCCGGGGGTGGCCGCCGGATCCGTCGGCATCAAGCTCCTGCCGTCATCGGAGCGTGATGGTTGTTGCGATGCCGCAACGCACTAGGAGAACCCGATGCGTCTGACCACCAAGGGCAGATTTGCCGTCACGGCGATGATCGACCTCGCACTGCGCTCGCATTCGGGCCCGGTCGCGCTGGCCGCCATCAGTCAGCGCCAGCAGATCTCGCTGTCCTACCTCGAACAGCTGTTCGGCAAGCTGCGGCGCCACCAACTGGTGGAGAGCACGCGCGGCCCGGGCGGCGGCTATTCACTCGGCCGCGGCGCCGATCAGATCACCGTCGCCGACATCATCGTGGCGGTCGACGAGCCGATCGACTCCACCGGCTGTGGGGGCAAGGAAAACTGCATGGGTCAGGACGCCGGCCGCTGCATGACGCACGACCTGTGGGCGAGCCTGAACGCCAAGATGATCGAGTACCTCGACTCGATCTCGCTCAAGAAGCTCGTCGACGAGCAACTCGCCAAGGGTGTATCGGTCGAGGAAGCCCCGGTCAAGCGGGCGATCTCGAGCGCGCCGGTCGTCAAGCCGATCAAGATCACGGCACCGAACTCGGTCTTCGCGCTCGGCTCGGCGCTGACGAAGTAGGCGAGACCACGCCCACTGAGCCCGGACCTCGATCACCTTCCAGCTGCCACCATGACCCCGCACTTCCCGATCTACCTGGACTACGGCGCGACGACGCCGGTTGACCCGCGCGTCGTCGACGCGATGATTCCTTGGCTGCGCGAGCACTTCGGCAACCCGGCGTCGCGCAGCCATGCGTGGGGCTGGGAGGCGGAGAAGGCGGTCGAACGCGCGCGTG
>JBDTUO010000473.1:0-2697 GCA_040007675.1 Rubrivivax sp. | reverse complement strand
GCGAACAGCCCCGTCAGCGCCTGCATCTGGTCGCGCCCGGTGAAGAGCGCGAACTGCTTGGGGTCGGTGGCGCGCAGCCGGCCCAGCCGCTCGGTCAGGATCCCGAAGGTCTCGTCCCACGAGATCGGCTCGAACTCACCGGCGCCACGTTCGCTGCCGGGTTTGCGCCGCAGCGGCACCGTCAGCCGCGCCGGCGAGTACTGCTTCATGATCCCGGACGACCCCTTCGCGCACAGGATGCCCTTGTTCAGCGGGTGATCCGGATTGCCCTCGATGTAGCGCACCTCGGGGCCGTGGCCGCCGTCGCGCAGGTGCACCCGGATGCCGCAGCGGCAGGCGCACATGTAGCAGGTGGTGGTCTTGACCTCGGTGGTCGCGCCCGGCAAGGGCGGGGCGGTGGGGTCGTGCAGCGGCGGGTTGGGGGCGGACTTCAACGGGGCGGCTCTCGATGTGGCACCGGGTGCATCCTAGCGGGCCCGCCCCAAAGCCCTCACCTCACGTCACGACCGACTGCTGCGCGATGCCGGCGTCGACCAGCACGTGCTGGCCGGTCATGCCGTCGCTGTCATCGGCGGCGAGGAAGAGCGTCGGGCGGGCGACGTGGCCCGGGTCGAGCCGGATCTTCAGGCACTGCGCGTCCAGGAAGGCCTGGTCGGCGGCCGGATCGCGGTGCAGCGTGGTCTGCCGTTCGGTGACGATCGCGCCCGGCACGATGGCGTTGACGCGGATGCCGCGCGGCCCCAGCTCACGCGCGAGCGTGCGCGTGAGGCCCAGGATGCCGGCCTTCGCGGTCGTGTAGCCGACCAGGTTCGGCCGCCCGCGCATCCAGCTGACGGAGCCCATGTTGATCACGCTGCCGCCCCCGGCTGCCGTCATGCCGGGCGCGACCGCCTGGATCGCGAAGAAGTGGTGCCGCAGGTTCAGCGCCAGTCGCTCGTCCCAGAGCTCGGGCGTCACGTCTTCCATCGCGTGGCGGTCGTCGCGGCCGGCGTTGTTGACCAGCACCCGGATCGGTCCCAGCGCGGCGGCGGCGGCGGCCAGCACCGCACGGTAAGCCGGCACGTCGCGCACGTCGCAGGCCGCGTACCACGGCGTCGGGCCACCGGCGGCGCGGCATTCGGCGATCAGCGCATCGCCGCCGCCCGCGCGCGTGCCGCAGAACGCCACCTGTGCGCCCTGGCCGGCGAAGGCCCGCACCAGCTCGGCGCCGATGCCGGAACTGCCGCCGGAGATGAACACCACGCGCCCGACGAGTGACGGGTAGCTCGCGTGCCGCGTCATGCCAGCACCTCGCTCAGCGCCACCACCCGCCCTTCGGCAATGCTGCGCTGCGCGGCCAGGCCGGTGGCCACGCTGCGCAATCCTTCCTCGAGGCCGATCTCCGCCGGCGTGCCGCCCCGCAGCGCGGCCGCAAAGCGCTGGTGTTCGATGAAGGACGCGCCGAAGTGCTGGCCGGCGTACCTGATGTTCGTGTCCCACACCCGCCGCACCGACACGCCGCGGCCGGTGCCGGAGGTCTGGCCCCAGACCGCGCGCCGGCCCCAGTCCTCGCGCCGGCCGTAGCGCAGCATCAGCGACGGCAGCAGCGACTCCAGCTTGCCGGCGTCGCCGACGACGCTGATCTGCTCGTTGTCGACCGTGCCCTCGGCGAACATGCACAGGTCGAGCTGCGCCCGCGCGCCGCCCGGGTACTCGACGATGACGAAGGCGTTGTCGAGGATGTCCGGCCGCCGCCCGCCATAACTTTCATCGAGGTGGTTCACGCTCTGCGCGCCGCTGGCGAACACCCGCGACGGCCGCTCGCGCACGATGTGGTCCATCAGGTTGAAGTAGTGGCAGCACTTCTCGACCAGCGTGCCACCGGTGTTGGCGCTGAAGCGGTTCCAGTCGTCCACCTTGGGATAAAACGGTTCGCGGTGTTCGCGGATGGCGACCTGGTGGATGCGCCCGACCGCGCCTGCATGCGCCATGCGGATCATCTCCGCCACCGGCGGCATGTAGCGGTACTCCTGAGCGACCCAGGTCAGCGCGCGCCGGCCGGCGGCCAGCCGCAGCAGTTCCAGGCCGTCGTCGATGGTCGTCACCAGGGGCTTCTCGACCAGCACGTGCAGCGGGGTCGGCAGCACGTCACGCAGCACCTGCACATGCGTGAAGTTCGGCGTCGCGATCGCCACCGCGTCGCACAGGCCGCTGCCCAGCAGCTCGCGATGGTCGTGAAAGACGGTCGGCCTGAAGCGACCGAGCGCGAGCGCCGCGTCGACGCTCGGCAGATGCGGGTCGGCCAGCGCCGTGACCTCGGCGCCGCCGAGCGCGGAAAGGTTCTCGATGTGCTCGCGGCCCATGCTGCCGCAGCCGATCACGCCCCAGCGGATGGTGTTCATGCTTCGTCCGCCTCCGGCCCGTGTCGCTTGGGGCAATTCGAGGGCGTGCTCACGCACGCCGCTGCATCTAAGCCGCCGGGCGACGGGCTGCACCCACCGGGGCTCAGGTGCCGCCGGCCCCGCTGCGCGAGGCTGCCCTGCGATGCTCGGTCACGCGGCCCCGTCGGCGAACTCGCTGCGCGCCCTTCGGGCGCTCCGCTCAAACACCGCCGACGAGTCAGATCACGAAGCGCGCTGACGCGCGCGGGCCGCGTGCCCTGCGCTTCTCGGCGGCGCCGATTCGCCCCGCCGGGCACAACCCGCCGCCCGGCCCCGG
>JBDTUO010000472.1:0-2715 GCA_040007675.1 Rubrivivax sp. | reverse complement strand
TCTGATGCCGATGGCCAAGCGGTTGTTCGACCTGGTGGGCGCCGCGCTGGCTCTGCTGGTGTTGACTCCCTTGTTGATTGCGCTGGCCCTGCTGATCAAGATCGATTCGCCCGGCCCGGCGCTGTACCGGCAGCAGCGCGTCGGCCGCCACGGGCGGCCGTTTCGCATCCACAAGCTGCGCACCATGGTGCACGGTGCCGGCGGCGCGCCACTGACCGTCGGTGACGACACCCGCGTCACCCGCGCTGGCCGCTGGCTGCGCCGCACGCGGCTGGACGAGTTGCCGCAGCTGATCGACGTGCTGCTGGGCGACATGAGCCTGGTCGGGCCGCGCCCCGACGTGCCGCGCTACCTGGACCAGATGCCGCCGGCGCTGCGCGAGCGCGTGCTGCGTGTGCGCCCCGGCCTGACCGACCCGGTGGCGCTGGCGCACCTGGACGAGTCGGCGCTGCTGGCGCGCGCCGCCGACCCCGAGCGCGAATACGTGCAGCGGATCCTGCCGGCCAAGCTGCAGGCGGCGGCCGACTACGCCGAACACGCGACCTTGGGCAGCGACATCGCGGTGCTGGCGCGCACGCTGCGCCGGCTGGCCGGCGGCCTGCGGCCGCGTGGTGAGCGGCTGACATGACGGTCTGGCACCGACTCGACCACTTCCTCGCCCGGCTGCGCCCGCACCGCGCGACGGCGTCGCTCGCGGTCGACGCGGTCGTCGTGGCGGTGTGCTGGAACCTGACCTATCTGTTCCGGCTCGGCTTCGAGCGCTGGCTGAGCGCGCGGCCGGACTACGACGTGATGGTGATGGTCGGCATCACCGCGCTGTACCTCGTCGCCTTCGTCGCGCTGAAGGTGCCGCAGAGCCTGTGGCGCTTCGCGGGTTTCGGCGAGGTCGGCCGACTGACGCTGGCCTGTGCGGCCGCCGGCGTCGCCAGCGCCGGCGCCGTGCTGGCGCTGGGCCTGACGCAGGTGCCGCGCGCGGTGCTGGCGCTGCACCCGGTGGTGACGCTGATGGGCGTGGTGCTGGTGCGCATTGCCTACCGCATGCTCTACGAGCACGCGCGGGTGCGCATCAGCGGCAGCGACGGTGGCGAGGTGCGGCGCGCGCTGGTGCTCGGCGCGGGTGACGCCGCGCGGCGGCTGCTGGCAGGCATCCACCACCAGGGCTGGGTCGTGCTCGGGCTGCTGGACGACGACCCGGGCAAGCAGGGCGGGCGTGTCGCGGGCGTGCCGGTGCTCGGGCCGCTGGACGCGGTGCGCGACCCGGCGGTGCGCGGCGCGGCGACGCACGTGATCGTCGCGCTGCCCGGCGTGACGCCGGCCGAGCGCCGGCGCGCGCTCGACCTCGCGGCCGAGAGTGGTCTGCCGGTGCAGACCGTGCCGAGTGCGGAGGAACTGCACGAAGGCCGCAGCGCGGTCGACCGCTTGCGCGACATCGAGCCGGACGACCTGCTGGGGCGCGCGCCGGTGCGGCTGGACGAGGCGGGTGTCGGCGCCGTGCTGCGCGGCAAGGTGGTGCTGATCACCGGCGCCGGCGGCAGCATCGGCAGCGAGCTGTGCCGGCAGGTGGCGCGCTTTGCGCCGGCGCGGATGGTGCTGCTCGAGCTGAGCGAGTTCAACCTGTACACGATCGAGCAGGACCTGCGTGAGCAGTTTCCGGCGCTAGAGACGGTGCCGTTGATGGGCGACGTCAAGGACCTCGAGCTGCTGCGCGCGCAGTTCACCGCATGGCAGCCGCAGGTGGTGTTCCACGCCGCCGCGTTCAAGCACGTGCCGTTGATGGAGCACCACAACGCCTGGGCGGCGCTGCGCAACAACACGCTCGGCACCTACCACGCGGCGCTGGCGGCCGCCGAGACGGGTGCCGAACGATTCGTGTTGATCAGCACCGACAAGGCGGTCAACCCGACCAACGTGATGGGTGCGAGCAAACGCGCGGCCGAGCTGGTGGTGTCGCAGATGGCGGCCGAGCACGCGGGCACCCGCTACATGGCGGTGCGCTTCGGCAACGTGCTGGGCTCCAGCGGCAGCGTGATCCCGAAGTTCAAGGAACAGATCGCCGCCGGCGGCCCGGTCACCGTGACCGACCCCGAGGTGATCCGCTTCTTCATGACGATCCCCGAGGCGTGCCGGCTGGTGCTGCAGGCAGCTGCCATCGGCGAGAGCGGCCAGGTGCTGGTGCTCGACATGGGCGAGCCGGTGAAGATCGTCGAGCTGGCGCGACAGCTGATACGGCTGGCGGGCTACCGCGACGGCGAGGTCGCGATCGAATTCACGGGGCTGCGGGCGGGGGAGAAGATGTACGAGGAGTTGCTGGCGGATGGGGATGCGACGGTGGCGACGGGGGTGCACGGCATCCGCGGGGCTCGCCTGCAGGCGCGGACCGGCGCCCTGGAAACCCTGCTCACACTCACCCGGGCCGCGGACCGGGCCGGCGACGACGAGGTCCGCGCGGCGCTGGCCGCGGCGATTGCCGGCTACGCTCCGGCCGCGTCTCCGCTGCTCGACTGAGGGGCGGGTGGTGCAGCCGGGTCGACGCCCGGCGATCAGCGGGCGGCGTCGAGCGCGCGCACCGCGTCGAGGTAGGCGGCGATGACGATGCGCTCATCAAAGCGCTCGCGCATCAGCTGCCGACTCGCACGGCCCATCGACGCGCGCTGCGGCTGCGAAAGCGCCACGAAGGCCCGTAGCTTGTCGGCCAGGTCAGCGGAGTCGCGCGGA
>JBDTUO010000471.1:0-2729 GCA_040007675.1 Rubrivivax sp. | reverse complement strand
GGCCTGTCGGTGGTCTATGTCGAGTTCGACTGGGGCACCGACATCTACCGCAACCGCCAGCAGGTCACCGAACGGATGAACCTGGTGCGCGACCAGTTGCCCGCAGGCATCGTGCCGCAGATCGGCCCGATCTCTTCGATCATGGGCGAGATCCTGCTGCTGGCATTGCCCGCCGACCCCGACAAGGGTGACCCGATGGCGGTCCGCGAGTACGCCGACTGGGTGGTCCGACCGCGCTTGCTGACCCTGCCCGGGGTAGCGCAGGTGATCGCCATCGGTGGCCAGGTGCGCCAGTACCGCGTGGAGCTTGATCCGGCGCAGCTGCAGGCGCTGGGCGTCGAACGCGAACGTGTCGACCAGGCACTGCGCGACTTCGGCAGCAATACCAGCGGCGGCTTCCTCGAATCGCAGGGGCGCGAAGTGCTGATCCGCCAGATCGGCCGCACGACCCGCATCGACGATCTGCGCAACGTCGTGGTCGACGTGCGCAAGGGCCAGCCGATACTGCTGCGGCAGGTGGCCAGCGTCGAAGTCGCCGCCGCCATCAAGCGTGGCGACGGCAGCTATCGCGGAGCGCCGGCCGTGATCCTGTCGGTGCAGAAGCAGCCGGCGGCCGACAGCGTCAAGCTCACGCGCGCCATCGAGCAGGCCGTCGACGCGCTGGCGCACAACCGCCCGGCCGGTATCGAAGCGCCGCGCTTCCTGTTCAAGCAGGCCGATTTCATCGAGCACTCCATCGGCAACGTGGAGGAAGCGCTGCGCGACGGTGCGGTGATGGTCGCCTTCGTGCTCTTCGTCTTCCTGCTCAACCTGCGCACCACGCTGATCTCGCTGACAGCGATTCCGGTCTCGCTGCTGGCCACCGCGGTGGTGTTCAGCCTGTTCGGCCTGTCGATCAATACCATGACGCTGGGCGGCTTGGCGATCGCCATCGGCGAGCTGGTCGATGACGCGGTGGTCGGAGTCGAGAACGTCCTGCGGCGCCTGCGCCAGAACCGGCAGCTGAGCCAGCCCTTGCCGGTGATCGAGGTCATTGCCAAGGCCTCCAGCGAGGTTCGAAGCGGTGTCGTGTATGCCACCGTCATCGTCGTGCTGGTGTTCCTGCCGCTGTTTGCGCTGCCCGGCATCGAGGGGCGATTGTTCACGCCGCTGGGTCTGGCCTACATCGTCTCCATCCTGGCCAGCATGGTGGTGGCGACCTCGCTCACGCCGGTCTTGTGCTACTGGCTGCTGCCGCGCATGAAGCGCCTGGACCATGGCGACAGCCCGCTCGTGCGCTGGCTCAAGCGCTGGGACGAGCGCTTGCTGCGCTGGTCGTTCCCGCATTCCGGCGCGCTGCTGGCTGCGGCGCTGGTGGCCGTCGGCGCCGCTGCGTTTGCGGCCACGCAGTTTCCGCGCAGCTTTCTGCCACCGTTCAACGAGGGCACGCTGACGGTCAATGTGCTGATGAACCCGGGCACGGCGCTGACCGAGTCCAACCGCATCGGCTCGCTGGCCGAGACGCTGGCGTTGCAGGTACCCGAGGTGACGCAGGTCGGCCGCCGAACCGGCCGCGCCGAGCAGGACGAGCATGCCGAGGGCGTGCACTACACCGAGATGGACGTCGACCTCAAAGCCAGCGAGCGCACACGAGCCGAGATCATGGACGATCTGCGCGGCCGCCTGGCGGTGCTTCCGGCCGCGGTGAGCATCGGCCAGCCGATCTCGCACCGTCTCGACCACCTGCTGTCGGGCGTGCGGGCGCAGATCGCGCTAAAGATCTACGGCGACGACCTCGACACCTTGCGCGATCTGGCGCAGCGGCTGCGGGAGGAGATGGCCCGCATCCCCGGCATTGCCGACCTGCAGATCGAGAAGCAGGTGCTGATACCCCAGGTGAAGATCCACCTCGACTACGAGGCCGCGGCGCGCCACGGCGTGGCACCGGGCGCGGTGCTGCGCGGGCTGCAGCAGATGATCGAAGGCGAGCGCATCACGCAACTCGTCGAGGGCAACCGGCGCTTCGACCTCACGGTTCGCCTGCCCGAGAACGCGCGCGGCGCGCAGGCGCTGCATTCGCTGCTGATCGAGACGCCGCTCGGCCATGTGCCGCTGGAGCGCATCGCCCGCATCGAGCAGACCCAGGGGCCGAACCAGGTGGGGCGCGAGAACGGCCGGCGCCGGATCGTGATTTCGGCCAACGCTGAAGGCGATCTGGGTGGGGTGATCGCCGGCATCCGCAACGTGGTGTCGACGACGCGGCTTCCCGAGGGCTACTTCACCGCGCTCGAGGGTCAGTTCCAGGCGCAGGAAGACGCCGCACGGCTGATCGGCCTGTTGTCGCTCGTCTCCCTGGCAATGATGTTCATGGTGCTGTACAGCCGCTACCGATCCACCGTACTGGTGCTGATCGTGATGGGGAACATCCCGCTGGCGCTGGTGGGCAGCGTGGCCGGGTTGTGGATGGCGGGGCAGCCGCTGTCGGTGGCAGCGCTGGTGGGCTTCATCACGCTCGCCGGCATCGCCACGCGCAACGGCATCCTGAAGATCAGCCACTACGTCAATCTGTGTGCCTTCGAGGGGGAGCGCTTTGGCGACACGATGATCGTGCGCGGTTCGCTCGAGCGGCTGACCCCGGTGTTGATGACGGCGCTGGTGGCGGCCATGGCACTGGTGCCGCTGCTCGTGTCGGCCGACGCACCGGGCAAGGAGGTGCTGCATCCGGTGGCGGTGGTGATCTTCGCCGGCCT
>JBDTUO010000470.1:0-2737 GCA_040007675.1 Rubrivivax sp. | reverse complement strand
ATGGGCATGGAACTCAGACCTCCTCGGGCACCATCTCGATGGCCCCGCAGGGACATTCGGCCACGCACACGCCGCAGCCTTTGCAGTAGTCGTAGTTGAACTCGAAGCCCTTGCCCGGACCGAGCTTGATGACGGCGTTGTCGGGGCACACGCCGTAGCAGTTGTCGCATTCGAAGCAGTTGCCGCAACTCAGGCAGCGGCGCGCCTCGAACAGCGCGTTGTCGGCCGACAGGCCGCCCTGCACTTCGTCGAAGCTGCTGGTGCGGCGTGCCAGGTCGAGCTGCGGACGCACCGTCTTCGGGGCGTCGCTGTAGTACCAGGTGTTCAGCCGATCGAAGCTGGCCGGCGCGTGTTTGGGCTGCGCCGGCAGCGTCGTGCCGCGCAACCACGCGTCGATGTGGCGCGCCGCCTTCTTGCCGTGGCCCACCGCCACCGTGACATTGCGCTCGGCCGGCACCATGTCGCCGCCGGCAAACAGCCCGGGATGGCCGGTCATCATCGTCGCCGGGTCGACCTGCACCACGCCGTCCTTCAGCACCAGGCCGGGTACGCCATCCAGCAGCGAAAGATCGACGTCCTGGCCCAGCGCCAGCACCAGCGAATCGGCCTGCAGCGTCTCGAACTCGCCGGTGGGCTGCGGGTTGCCCTTGTCGTCGAGCCGCATCTTCTCCAGCGTCAGCGCGGTATCGCCGGTCTCGCCGCCGGCTTGCTTGATGGTCGACAGCCACTTCATCATCACGCCTTCTTCCAGCGCCTCCTCGACCTCGAGGTCGTGCGCTGGCATGCGTTCGCGCGTGCGGCGGTAGACGATGATGGCCTCGGTGGCGCCCAGTCGCTTGGCGGTGCGGGCGACGTCGATGGCGGTGTTGCCGCCACCGTAGACCACGACCCGGCGGCCGAGCATCGGTTTGTCCTCGCCTTCCATGCTGCGCAACACCTGAACTGCGTCGAGGATGCGCGAACTGTCCTTGGCCGGGATGTAGGCGCGCTTGGCGATGTGCGCGCCGACGGCCAGGAAGGCGGCGTCGAAGCCCTCGTCCTTCATCGTCGCGGCGATGTCCTCGACCCGGGTGTTCGGGCGCAGCGTCACACCCAGGTCGGTGATCCGTTTCATCTCGGCGTCGAGAACGTCGCGCGGCAGTCGGTACTTCGGGATGCCGAAGCGCATCATGCCGCCGGGCTTCGGCCCGGCCTCGATCACGGTCACGCGGTGCCCCGCGCGGCGCAACTGGTAGGCCGCCGACATGCCGGAAGGCCCGGCACCGACCACCAGCACGTGCTTGCCGGTCTCCTGAGCCGGCGGCGTGAAAGCCCAGCCCTGCTTCAGCGCCTCGTCGCCGAGGAAGCGCTCGACGGAGTTGATGCCCACCGGTGCATCGAGCTGGGCCCGGTTGCAGACCGTCTCGCAGGTGTGGTAGCAGATCCGGCCCATGATCGCCGGGAACGGGTTGTCGCGCACCAGGTGGCGCCAGGCGGCTTCGTAGTCGCCGCTCTCGGCATGGAACAGCCAGCCCTGGATGTCCTCGCCCGCCGGGCAGGTCGCGTTGCACGGCGGCAGCCGGTCGACATAGATCGGGCGTTGGGTGCGCCAACTGCCGGTCTTGTTGGCCAGTGAAGAACCGGGCTCGAGCGTGATGGCGAAGGGCTTTTGCATTTCAGGTCACCCGGTCTTGTTCGAGCAGCTTGAAGCGGCGGATGTTGCGGTCGGCATCGGCCTGGATCTGCGCCAGCATGTCCGTGTGGGCGTTGGCGCCGAACAGGTGAGCGAAGCGCTTCTGCGGCTTCAGGTACTCGTCCACCGGCACCCGGCGGCGAATCGGGGTGACGCTGGTGATCTCGCCGTGCTCGGCCTCGAACACCGGGAACAGGCCCGTCTCGCGCGCCAGCCGGGCCAGCTTGATCGTGTCGTGGCTGGCCGAGCCCCAGCCCAGCGGGCAGGGCACGAGGATGTGCAGGTAACGCGCGCCATGCTTGCCCATCGCCTTCTCGACCTTGGCCTCGAGATCGCGCAGGTCATCCACCGTGGCCGTGGCGACATAGGGAATCTCGTGCGCCATCGCGATCAGCGGGAGGTTCTTGCCCTGGCCGCGCGGCGCCCCTGGTGCGCCGCCGACGGCCGTGGTCGTCGCGGTGCGCGCGGCGTAGGGCGTGGCCGAACTGCGCTGCACGCCGGTGTTCATGTAGGCCTCGTTGTCGTAGCAGATGTAGAGCACGTCGTCGTTGCGCTCGAACATGCCGCTCAGGCAACCGAAGCCGATGTCGGTGGTGCCGCCGTCGCCACCCTGGGCAATCACGCGCGTGGTGCTGGCCGGCTTGCCGGCTTTCAGTGCCTTGACCTTCAGCGCCGCGGCCACGCCCGTGCCGACTGCTGCGGCGTTGCCGAACAGCGAGTGGATCCACGGCAGCTGCCAGGAGGACTCGGGGTAAGGCGTCGAGAACACCTCCAGGCAGCCGGTGGCGTTGACCGCGATCAGCTGGTTGCCGGTGGCGCGCATCGCCGCATCGACCGCGTAACGCGCGCCCAGCGCCTCGCCGCAACCCTGGCAGGCGCGGTGGCCGGAATTCAGCGAGTTGCTGCGCTCGGTGCTGGCCTGCACGCTGCGCTGCTCGGGTGCGAGCAGGCGGTTGCCGACGGTGAAGGTGCCGGTCTGGTAGAACTTGACCAAAGCGTTCATCGCTAGCTGACCTTCGAGGCTACGGTGCCGAGATCGCGCAGCAGGTTCTCGGCGATCGGCCC
>JBDTUO010000469.1:0-2738 GCA_040007675.1 Rubrivivax sp. | reverse complement strand
TTGGCTACGAACCAAGGGGTCGTGGGTTCGATTCCTGCCAGCCGCACCAGTAAAGACAAGGGTCAGCACGTTAGCGCGTGCTGACCCTTCCGTCTTTCTGGGCCCGCAGGGGAGCCGCCGGTCCGTGCCGGTGGCGGGCACGCAGTTCGCACTGCATGCAATGGGTCAGTACGGGTCAGTACGCGCCCATGTAGTCACGCTTGCCGATGGCTATCCCGTTGTGACGGAGGATGGCGTAGGCGGTGGTGACGTGAAAGAAGAACTGCGGCGAGCCATAGTTCGCCAGATAGGTCTGACCGCTCAGCCTCTTTTCTTTCGGCGTACCGGGGCGCAATACGATTTCCTTGCCTTCGCTGTCGTCGAACTGTGAAGCGGTCAGGCCATCCAGGAAGGTCATGGTCCGGGTCAATAGCGCGTCAAGATCGGCAAAGGTCTTCTCTTGCCCTTCGTAGCTGGGGACATCAACACCGGCGAGCCGTGCCGAGACGCCACGCGCAAAATCGGCGGCAATCTGAACCTGCTTGACGAGCGGAAACATGTCCGGAAAGAGGCGGGCCTGCAAGAACGCGTCAGGCTCCATCGATTTGGCTGCAACATGGGCGTCGACTTGCGCCAATATGGCTTTCAAGGCCGTCAGCATTTGCTTGAAGACGGGTAGCGAGTGTGTGTACATCGGGCTGGTCATGGTCGTTTCTTGGTTTGTGTGAGAGGCAAGGGCATTCAAGGACCGCAAGGCAAGATCGTCGGAGTCAGTCCGTCAGCAAGTTCTGCTCAGGCACCACTGCTCCGCAGGGCATCAGCAGGTCGGTCAGGCCATTGTGCGTTGCGGATGGCACGACCGACCAGGAGCAATGCCCCGTCATGACCGTGACATCCCACTGCCGCGCCGCCGTCCGCCTTGCCCATGGATCGACGGTCATGGGCTACAAGACCTGCTGATCAGCGCGGGACCGTCACCGCCGCCACATAGCGGTCGCGTCCGGCGCCCATTGCGCACGCCAGCAGCGCGATGCCGATCGCCCCGAAAAGGAAGGCTGACGCATCGAAGCTGCCGGTCCAGCCACGCAGCAGGCCGACCAGCAGTGGCCCGCAGGCCGCGATGAGGTAGCCGACGCCCTGCACCATGCCCGACAGCTGCGCCGCGATCTGCGAGTCGCGCGAGCGCAGCACGATGAACGTCAATGCCAGCGAGAACGATCCGCCTTGCGCGATGCCCAGCAGCACGGCCCAATGCCATATTCCCCAGATGCCGCTGATCGGCGCGAACATGCAGCCCATCAGGGCGACGAGCGTCAGCGCACACACGCCGACGGCAATGCCGACCTGATTGCGGCATTTGACCGCGAGCAGGGGCACGGCGAGGCAGGTGACGAGCTGCGTCATGACGGCGACCGACACCACGTACCCGGCCGTCTGCGCATCCAGACCACGCTCGCGCAGAATGGGTGCGAGCCAGCTCATCACGGCATACGCGAGAGCCGACTGCAGACCCATGAAGCCGGTGACTTGCCAGGCCAGCGGATCGCGCCAAAGGCCGCGCACGGCCTGTCCCGATTCGCTCGGCACCGGCCGGCGTGGCAGCGCCTGTGGCGCCCAGATCAGCGCCACCACCGCCGCCGGCACCGCCCACACGGCCAGCGCCCCGGTCCAGTGGCCACCCAGGGCATGTTCGAGCGGCACGGTGAGCGCGGCGCCGCTCGCGGCGCCGGCGCAAACGGCCATGGTGTAGAGCCCCATCATCAGCGCCAGCTGCCTGGCGAAATCGCGCTTGATCAGAGCCGACATCAGCACGTTGCTGATCGCGATGCCGGTGCCGGCCAAGGCCGTGGCGGCGAACAGCAGCGGAACGCTGCCGGTGCCGCGCAGCAACGTGCCGATCACGATCATCAGCAGGCAAGCCAGCAACGTGCGCTCAGTGCCGAAGCGCCGGCCGAGCCAGGGCGCCACCATCGCGAAGACGCCGAGGCAGATCACCGGCAGGGTCGTGAGCGCGCTGGCCGACGTCGGCGACATTCCCGTGCTCGCGATGACTTCCGGCAGCACGACCGACAGGCTCGAAAACACCGGGCGCAGATTGAACGCGATCAGCACCACGCTCACCCCGAGCAGCAGCTTGCGGCTGCGGTCGGAGACTTCGGTGGCGAGGGGCAGGGTGGCGGTGGTCATCGGGTGGTGGGCGCGAGCGCCTCGATCATGGGCGCCATGAAGGCGCGGACGGTGGTGGCAGCACGCTCCGGGTCACGGCTGGCGATGGCATCGACGATGGCGCGGTGCGCCTCGTCGTCCGGCTCGGGCAGGCGTTTGGCCATCGTGCTGGCGATGGTTTCCTTGATGTAGCCGCTGACGAAGCGGCAGGTCTCGACCAGCGCCAGATTGCCGGAGATGTCGACGATCGCGAGGTGAAACGCAAGGTCGCGGTCGACGAAGCCTTCGGCACCTTGCGCATCGTTGCTCGCGCCGCGCTCGGCCAGCAGGGTGCGCAGGCGGCGCAGGTCTTTGGCGGTGTGCCGCGTCGCAGCGAGCCTTGCGGCTTCGACCTCCAGCGCGCAGCGCAGCTCGAACTGGTCGCGCAGGCTGGCGCGGCGCAGCTTCTGCAGGCTGGTCGCCGAATCGAAACCCGAGCGAACGTAAGTCCCGGAGCCCTGGCGCACTTCGAGCAGCCCGCCTGAGACCAGCGTCCTGACCGCTTCACGCACCGTGCCGCGGCCCACCCCGAGCATCAGCGCGAGTTGCGGCTC
>JBDTUO010000468.1:0-2741 GCA_040007675.1 Rubrivivax sp. | reverse complement strand
GCGTGTCGCCCCGCGTGTCGCCCATGTGCCGGCTCCTTCGACGGCGTGTTCCGCGGCCGCTCACCGATCGACCGCCGCGCACTCGAGCGGGTTGTTCTGCAGTGCGCTGGACAGGTCCCGCAGATGCGCCACCGGGCTGCGCAGGATGCGCCCGACCAGCGCCGGGCCCAGCGGCAGGTCGGCCGTGTAGCGCGCGCGGCCGGTGACCTTCTCGACGCCGTCGATCAACGGGGTGCGCACACCGACGCCGGCGGTGCGCCGGCCAGCCGCCGCTGCGTCCCGGGGCAGGGCGTCGGCGCCGTTGCGCGGCACGCCTGGCCTCATGGCGCGACCCCGGCGGCGGCCTGCACCGATTCGATGATCTTCACGTAGCCGGTGCAGCGGCACAGGTTTCCGGCCAGCGCTTCGCGGATCTGCGCCTCGCTGGGCTGCGGCACGCGGCGCAGCAGCGCTTCGCTGGCCATGATCATGCCCGGCGTGCAGAAGCCGCACTGGGTGCCGAGCGATTCGTGGAACGCGCGCTGCAGCCGGCTCATGCGGCCATGGGTGGCAAGGTGCTCGATGGTCTCGATGCGCCGCTCCGTGCAGGTGGCCGCGAGGGTCAGGCAGGCGAGTTGCGGTTGGTCGTCGACCAGCACCGTGCAGGCACCGCATTCGCCGCCGTCGCAGCCCTGCTTGGTGCCGGTCAGGCCCAGCGTGTCGCGCAGCACGTCGAGCAGCAGCGCGTTGTCGGCCACCGCGTGCTCTTCGCGGCGGTCGTTGACGTTGAGGGTCAACAGCCTTTTGCTCACAGGGCGTGCTCCTCCGGACCGTGGCCCGCGCTTGCCGGTGTGACGGCTGTGGCCGTGCCACGACCCCACGGTCGACCGCGGCCGGTGCGACGGGTTTGCCGATTGTGGTACCGGAGGGCATCAATTAAATTGATCTGCTTCAACCGCATCTGGTTCATCGCGGCACGGCCCTATCGCCGCAGCCGAGCGCCCGTGTGCAAGCGCGGTGTGAACGGCAGCTTCCGCATGAAGGCGGGCAGACCTTACGCGGCGTGCCTTTGGCCTGTCTTGCGCCATGTCAACCCGACCGGCCCGCGCTTGCGGCAGCATGCTTGGCCATGTTGACCCGCCTGCCCAGCCCCGCCCCTGCGCCGCCAGACTTCTCGCCCGAACTGCTGCGCCGTTTCGACTCGCCCGGGCCGCGCTATACGTCGTACCCGACCGCCGACCGCTTCGTGGACACGTTCGGGGCCACCGATTGCCACCGAGCGCTGGCACGAACAGGTCCGGGTGGATCGCTCGACCGCGCGTCGCCGTTGTCGGTGTATGTGCATGTGCCCTTCTGTGAATCGGTGTGCTATTACTGCGCTTGCAACAAGGTCATCACCCGGCACCACGAACGTGCGACCGAATACCTCGACGCGTTGCAGGCCGAGCTGGCCCTGGTCCAGGGCTCGCTGGGAGGCGGACGGGTGCTGTCACAACTGCACCTGGGCGGCGGTACCCCGACCTTTCTGTCGGATGCCGAGCTGCAACGCCTGCTCGACATGCTGCAGGACGTGTTTCGCATCGAGAGCGGTGCCGAACTGTCGATCGAGGTTGATCCGCGCACCGTCAGTACCCAGCGGCTGGGTTTCCTGCGGCAGCTGGGGTTCAACCGCTTGAGCTTCGGCGTCCAGGACTTCGACCCGCAGGTGCAACAGGCGGTGCACCGTGTGCAACCGTACGACAGCGTGCGCGAGCTGATCGTCAGCGCGCGGGAACTGGGCTTCACGTCGATGAACGTCGACCTGATCTACGGTCTGCCGCGCCAGACGCCGACGAGCTTCGCGCGCACCTTGCAGCAAGTGGCGGCGTTGCGCCCGGACCGCATCGCGCTGTATGCCTACGCCCATCTGCCGCAGCGCTTCAAGCCGCAGCGGCGCATCGTGACGGCCGAGCTGCCCGACGCGGGTCAGCGCATGCACATGTTGTCGGACGCCATCTTCAGCTTCGACGCGCAGGGCTACGACTACATCGGCATGGACCACTTTGCGCTGCCCGACGACGCGCTGGCCGTGGCCAAGCGAGAGGGCCGTCTGCATCGCAACTTCCAGGGCTACAGCACCCAACCCGATTGCGACCTGATCGGGCTCGGCGTGTCTGCGATCGGGCGTGTCGGTGCGAGCTACTACCAGAACGCCAAGAGCCTGCCCGAGTACTACGATGCCCTGCGCCAGGGGCAGTTGCCGGTGCAGCGCGGGTTGACGCTGAGCCGTGACGACGAGATGCGCCGCACCATCATCATGGCGCTGATGTGCCAGGGGCGGCTGGAGTTCGAGCCGATCGAGGTGGCCTTCGGGGTGCGCATGCACGACTCCTTCGCGCCCGAGTTGCAGCAGCTCGAACCACTGGCCGAGGCGGGACTGCTGGACATCGGACCCGGTGCGATCCAGCTGACGCCGGCGGGCTGGTACGTGGTGCGCGCGGTGGCGATGGTTTTCGACCGCTACGTGCAAAGCGATCGTCAGCGCGAGCGCTACTCGCGCATCATCTGAACCGGGTCCTAACTCGTGTGGTGCGCCGTGCTGTTCTGCACTTATGCAGGCGGCGCCATCAGGACGCAAAGGGCTTGGACGCCGTAAGGATCGTCCGCTGCGCGCCAGCTACCGGTCCTTCAGTCCTTCAAGTCGTAAGACTGAAACCGACCCGTTGCGGACTGTCGCCGTTGGCTCTTCCCGCGCCCGCCGCAGCGCGAGCCGAGGCCAGCGG